>JANRME010000090.1:0-13821 GCA_033761835.1 Saprospiraceae bacterium | reverse complement strand
TCTACCGAAATCTTGTTTTTCCAGGATGTGACGATTAATGGTAAGAAGGTAAAAGCTGGCCGCTACACTTTGTACGCTACGCCGAACAAGGATTCATGGGAAGTATTTATCAATACCGATCTTGATAATTGGGGACACTATGCTTACAATGCTGAGCACAATGTAGCCAGCATCAAAGTACCGACCAAGAAGACTGAAAGCACCGTAGAAGCCATGGCGATTATGTTTGAAAAAGCTGACAAAGGTGCGAATATGCTCATCGCCTGGGACGATACGATGGTAAGTGTGCCGATTGAATTCTAAGAAACTCTTTTTATAAGAAAAGGCTCATTCGAACTGTTTCGAGTGGGCCTTTTCTTATTTTTTTTAAATCCGGTAAAAATTAGGATTGAGGATAGCCCGTAGCAGTTTTTACTTCATTCAATTGCTGCGTGTGGCGATTGGTATGCCCTGCAATAAACAAAATAAACTGATATGCGTCCATCTTACCGAAAGGCAAAGTAACAATATGATTTCGCATATCCGCATCTGAATTTTTGACTAAGTCAACCAACATAGCCCTTTTGGATTTAAAAGCAGCAACGGCTTCATTATAAGATTTAAATCCAGTATTCTGTGGTTCAAAGGGTTCAGCTGTTTTGACTTTATTGGTTCTGTCAGTAACCATTTTTTTGATCTCTTCATCGGTAATTTTCACTTCCATTTTTGCGGCCGGGTCTGCGGGTGCTTGTAGTGCCTGATCTAATGCGCCTCTCAGCGCACCTTCGGAAAATGCAATATGATACAAACATTCTTGGGGCGACCAGCGATCAGCAGCTGGTTTGTAATTCAATTGTGCCGTGGAAAGTCCTTTCAAGCTTTTCTTTAGTTCTTTAGAACTCCAGTTAATGTACTTAATGGCAGCTTTACGCTCTTCCTTGGTAAGGGATTGAGCCATTGTAGCGCTTGCGAATAAAAGGGTAGCGAAGGTAAAAAGCAATGCTTTCATAAGGTAAAATTTTTTGTTTCCCAAATATACAAATTGGGATCAATTTTTGTTTTAATTTAATATTATTTTTTTGATAAATTATTGATTATCCAATGACTATATTAGATTTACAGATAGCAAACAGCTATGAAGTTTAAAATAATTTGTTTTAAGGAAGGTATTCATAAAAGGAGAAAAAAAATGCCTGATCGGTTTTACAAAACCGATCAGGCATAGCCATTGAATATTAATTTGAAATTTATGGCGTAGCGATGCCCAATTTAGCTTTTACTTGGGCGGTCACATCCATAGAAGTATCCTTATAGAGTAATACTGCTTCGTCGAAAATAAACTGAAATCCACCTTCTTTCGCAATAGCCTGAATAGCGTCATTCACAGACTTCAGAATAGGATCCATCAATTCATTTCGTTTCGTCTGGAGTTGTTGTACCATTTCTTGCTCGAACTTTTGAATATCTGCTTGAGCTGTTTCGAGTTTCTTCGCTTCTTCTTCCTGTTGTTTGGGCGACAGTTCACCGCGTTCTACTTTTTGCTGTACTGCAGCATAATCTTTTTGGAATTGCTCCACCATGCCCTGGCCTTTCTTTTGCAGCTGCTTTTGCAGCGCTTCCAATGTGGCATCTGCTTGTTTTACCAGTGGCATTTCTGCCAAAATAGCATTAGAATTGATATAGCCGAATTTCTGTGCTTGCGCCGAAAAGGCAACACAAAAAAGAACTATAAGCAAACTAGTAATTTTCAAAGTAGTTTTCATTATTAAAAATTGCGTTTTGAATGTTCGTCAAAAATGTCTTAGCGGCTGCAAAATTACAGCTTTATTGCGATTTAAATCAGTTCTTTTTCAATTTGTCCAGAATATCCTCGGTCTTATCGTAGGCTGCATTGGAGAAAATAATCCCCGCGCTACCCGATTTATCAAAAATAAAATCATAGCCCCGTTCTTGAGCATAAGATTCAATGGCTGCGTAAATTTTATCCTGGATAGGGCGTACCAATTCCTGGCGCATCCTGAATAACTCACCCTCCGGGCCAAATTTATCGCGCTGCAAATCCCGCACTTCCTTCTCTTTGTTCATAATTTCCTCTTCCCGCTGCTTGCGGGCATCGTCACTTAAAAGGACTTGCTCTGCCTGATAACGGTTGTATAGACCCTTCACTTTATCGTATTCTTGTGCAATATCTTGCCGCCATTTAGAAGCTATATTATCCAATTCGGTTTGTGCTTGTTGATATTCTTCTACGCTTTCAAGAATTTTATTCACATCCACATACGCGATGCGCTGCGCATTGGCTACAAAGGCGAATATGATAGCAAAAACAAGTACAGCCAGGGTTTTCTTTAGAATTGTAGATTTCATATTTCAATGATTTTGTTTGGTTTAACAACGCTCAAATTTAAAATTTTATCGCTTGCTTTCATTTGTAAGACTCTGCTTTGTAAAAAAAGTCACAAATCAAAAATTTGTTAAGATACTCCAAATTTCCAGCTAAGTACTTCTTTTTTAACGATTTATCCAGGAATTCTGTTGTAATTTACTCCCTTTGTTTAACCATAGTTTAACCAAGCATTTTGTAAAAATTAACGACGGTAGATATTTTCTCTGTTGGATTTCGGACTTTCTAAAAAGGGGATTTCTAATTTCGTCGCTGAATTCCTAACCAAATCTTATATGAAACAAACACACTGGATTAATGCTGCGTATCTCGACGCGGATCAAATCCTTAAAATCGTAGCAGAAAATTACTCCCTTTCCTTATCAGAAGAGAGCACGCATCGAATAAAAAGTTGCAGGGATTATCTTGAAAATAAGCTTTCCAATAGCGATGAGCTTTTTTATGGTATCAATACTGGTTTTGGGGCATTGTGCAATATCCGCATCTCTAAAAGTGAAATTGAGCAACTCCAACTAAACTTAGTGCAATCGCACGCTTGCGGCATGGGCGACGAAGTGCCTTTGGATATTGTACGACTCATGCTTTTTCTGAAAATCCAGAATTTGAGCTATGGCTATTCAGGTGTTCGAGTAGAATTAGTAGAAAAACTCATCGAATTTTATAACAAAGGTATTTATCCGGTCATTTATCAATTGGGTTCGCTAGGCGCTTCGGGCGATCTGGCACCGCTGGCGCACTTGAGCCTGCCTTTAATTGGATTGGGAGAAGTTTGGTATGATGGAAAAAAACGCGAAACGAGCGAATTGCTTCGGGAATTGCATATTCAACCGCTAAGATTTCAATCGAAAGAAGCCTTGGCCTTATTAAATGGTACGCAGTTTTCAACCGCTTATGCGTTATGGTGCTTGTTGGAAGCTTTGCGCTTATATGATACGGCAAATCTTTGCGCGGCGCTTTCTTTGGATGCTTTTGATTGTCACGAATCGCCTTTTGATGAAAAAGTCCATCGGATTCGACCACATACTGGGCAACTAAAAACAGCAGCAAAAATTCGGGAATGGCGAAAAGATAGTCCAATGGCAGCGCAAGCCAAAACTCATGTGCAAGACCCTTATGCATTTCGTTGTGTGCCGCAGGTGCATGGCGCAAGTTGGGATGCCATTGCCCATGTACTGCAAATCATTTTGACCGAAGTAAATTCGGTGACAGATAACCCCAACATTTTTAAGGAAGAAGACGCTATCCTTTCAGGAGGCAATTTTCATGCACAGCCTATTGCGTTGGCAATGGATTATCTGGCGATTGCGTTGGCTGAACTGGGCAGTATTTCTGAAAGAAGAACTTTTCAATTAATCTCCGGGATACGCGGTTTGCCATCATTTTTGACCGATCATCCTGGAATGCACTCTGGCTTGATGATTCCGCAATACACTGCCGCTTCGATTGTCAGTCAAAACAAACAATTTTGTACCCCAGCTTCAGTAGATTCTATCGTATCGAGCAATGGGCAAGAAGATCATGTAAGTATGGCCGCCAACGCCGCCACCAAATGCTATAAAGTTGTGCAAAATCTGGAGCGAATCCTGGCGATAGAATTCATGACGGCTGCCCAGGCATTGGAGTTTCGTCGGCCTTTGCAATCTTCAATTTTTTTGGAAAAAATAGTGACCAATTACAGAAATCACGTCCAAAAATTAGAAGATGATCGAATTTTGAACACGGATATGAATGAAACCGTTGCTTTCTTAAAAAAAACTTATCAAACCGATTGGACGTAACATTTTGAAAAATAGCAGCGTTTGTAAACTTAAACTTCAAACCAATAAAGGATATGCGTATTAAAAAATGGCTATTCATCCTGGCAGTTGCTGTTACTACTGCTTTCTTCGTCGGCTGCGGTGCCGGTAAAGGCGGTGGCTTTAATTTGTTTAGTGTTGACCAAGATAAAGAATTAGGGAAACAGACAGAAGCGCAAATTGCTGCTGATCCTAAACAATTTCCGGTTTTGCCGGAGAAAGGTAATGAGGAATTGTATCGCTATGTGCGAGGCATTACGGCTAAATTATTGAACACCGGTAAGGTAAATTACAAAGAGGAATTCACCTGGCAGGTGAAAATTATTGATAATAAAGAGGTATTGAATGCTTTTTGCACGCCTGGCGGCTATATTTATGTGTACACTGGTCTTATCAAGTTTCTGGACTCGGAAGATCAATTGGCAGGCGTAATGGGGCACGAGATTGCACACGCGGCACTGCGACATTCTACGCGCCAAATGACACAAGTATATGGCATTGCTGCTTTAACCTCCGTTGTTACTGGAAATGCCAATCCTGGAGTGTTGGAACAAATCGCTTTAGGATTAATCTCTTTGAAATTCAGCCGTGGCCACGAAACCGAGGCAGATGAGCATTCGGTGATTTATTTGTGTGAAACGGGCTACAACGCTGCCGGTGCTGCTGGTTTTTTCAAGAAAATGGAAGGAGAAGCGACGCCGCCGGAATTTCTGAGTACGCATCCAAATCCAGGCAATCGGGTTCAGAAAATAGAAAGCAAAGCACAAGAATTAGGTTGCAAAGGCACGCAAACCAACTCTAAAGAATATGACCGAATCAAGCGATTGATCAAATAGTTATTTAGCCCACAGTCGATAGTTTTTCATGTTTTGGATCAATTGAATTGACTATCGACTGTGAACTATCGAACCCTATCCATATCCAGTGGATTTTTAAACCACACATCCCGCTGCGGGAATGGAATACTTACATTGTTCTCACGGAAAACGCGGTCAATTTCAAATCGCAAATCGCTTTTTACATCTTCAATTCGAAACAACTCCTGTGACCAAAAATGCAGTTCGAAATTCAAAGACGAGTCGGCAAAATCTATAAAGCGCACTAAAGGTGTAGGATTTTCCAATATTTTCGGATGTTTTTTGGCAACTTCCAATAGAATATTTTTGACCAATTCCGTATCAGAACCATAAGCTACGCCTACCGTCACCTGAAACCGCGCGATATTATCGGTATGGCTCCAATTGGCAACACTTTCTATTATAAGCTTGGAATTAGGAACGATAATGGTCGTGCTATTCCGTGTTTCTAAAAGCGAAGTGCGCAGCCCGATTTGCCTGACGATACTCACTTCTCCTTCCACCAGCACAATATCGCCTACTTCTACCGTGCGTTCAAACAACAAGATCAAGCCGGAAGCCAAGTCATTAAAGGTTTGTTGCAATCCTAACCCGACCCCCAGCAGTAAGGCGGCAAGCCCGCCCCAAACCAGTGTCAGATTGAACCCCATCATTTCCAGGGCAATCATCACGGCTATCAGATAAATAAAATAAGCTAATAAACGATTGATGGCGTATTGCCGACCAATGTCTGCTTTTGTTTTTTTATAATAACGTTGTAATATCAAGTGAATAAAAATCCAATTTAATAATCGGGCCAGTGCCAATATGAGCAATAAACTTAGGATGCTCGAAATCTTGATGGTGTAAAGTTTTTCATTTATTTCAAAAGAATAAAGAATATAATTTATGTCAAAAGTTCTGATAATGAATTGCAAAGCAAGCAAATAGACGACTTGACGCACCTTGCCATAAGTAGATTCTTTATTATCTTTTCCAAATGTGCTGATGTCAGACTCTCTTTGTCCGCGATTTTTGTAATAAGTATGAATAAGATATTTAGAAATTACCACATCAAGAAGTCTTGCGAATGCAAGTAATAGCAAGGTTATCAATACATTGGAAATTCCAATATCAATATTTTGGCTACTAAAAATGGTATAATCTATTTGAAAACCTATTTCAAGACTGACAATGGCGGTTAATGCGAGGCAAAATGCCAGCAAACGCTTGATTCTTCGGCGTTCGCCGGGTTCAACTTCTTCTTTTTCAAAAAATTTTGGTAAAAATCGGAATCTGATAAAAAGATAAATTCCAGTTAAAAGTAAAAAGATGAGGCCTTGTGTCACAACATTTCCCCAAGTGATATCGAAATCCCCAATACTAAACGCGATATTATAGAACCATTCATTCATAAAAACTTAGCTTTGCGCGAAAATACAAATTTTTAAAAAGCACAAGACAGAACGTGCTGCGTTTCAATAATAAGAAGATAAAGTTTTCTGCAAAATATATTTAAATTTGGTACAAAGTGATTTTACATTTAAATCCGCCCTTCACGACACTTTATCAAACGCATAAGTACATAGATAGGGCTTTGATTTGCAATAAATTATAAGAAAATTATGTGCCTATGTGTTAAAAAAGCCTCGCAAGTAATTTCATCTTGAACCCTTAAATTGATACTTTTGTAAAAACAAAGTGTATGAGCGAACAGGCATCCGATATCAAAACAGAATCCCAAATCCTTCATCCTCAGCCCTCGGCCCTACAAACGGCGCTAAGGACTTTAGCGAGCATTATTTCAGCATTGTTTCACCCTTTGCTGATACCCACCTATATGTTGGCCTTACTTATCATCGTGAATCCATATTTATTCGGTGTAAATAGCGTGAGCGACCGAATCAGTCAACTGATATTATTGCGCATATTTTTGTCCACTTTTTTTATTCCATTGATTGCCATTTCAATGCTGCGCACGACGGGTTTGATTTCCTCTTTTTCATTGCAAAATAGCAAAGAACGCATCGGACCGTACATCATCACGGGCATTTTCTACTTGTGGATGTTCCGCAATTTTTATGGTAATTCGCAAATGCCAACGGCTTATACCGCATTTATGCTGGGTGCTACGATTGCACTTTTTATGGCATTTTTTATTAATATTTTCTCCAAAATCAGTGTGCATACGGTCGGTATGGGTTCACTGTTGGGCATGGTAATTATTACAATATGGTTATTTAGTTATGATACATTTACTTTAGGTAACTGGAATTTAACGATGAATATGGTGCTGGTTATCACGGTGTTATTAGCTGGATTGGTCGGCACAGCACGACAAATTTTAAATACTTATGCACCGGTAGATTTGTACGGCGGTTATCTTATAGGATTTTTGGCACAACTGATTGCTTTGCGCTTTATTTTTTAAATGTATGGGCGGATAAATCCACTCAGTGAAATATGGTTATGGCGAAAGAGAAAAAAGCATTGATTATTGGAGCAGGTTTGGTGGGCTCTTTGTGGACGATACTCTTAGCCAAGCGCGGCTACAAAGTACAAGTCTATGAACGCCGCAGCGATATACGCCAAGCGGGCTTTGCAGGCGGGCGCTCGATTAATCTTGCCATGAGCCAACGAGGCTGGCGAGCGCTTGAAAAGGCTGGGATTAAAAGCAAAATTGAATCGGTAGCGATTCCCATGTACGGACGCATCATGCATGATTTGGAGGGCGATTTGACTTTTCAGCCTTACGGTAAAGAAGGGCAGGCGATTTATTCGGTATCAAGGGGCGGTTTGAATCTGGAACTATTAAACATTGCAGATAGCTTTGATAATGTGAGCTTATATTTTGACGAACGTTGCAAGAATGTGGATTTGGATAAAAACGAAGTGCGATTTGAAAATACGAAAAATGCGGCGCAGAGCAATGTGCTAAGCCCTTTGATTTTTGGTACGGATGGCGCGTTTTCTGCGGTTCGCAATAGTATGCAAAAAACCAATCGCTTCAATTATTCGCAATCCTATTTGGATTATGCTTACAAAGAGTTGAACATCCCACCTAATGCAGATGGCTCGCATCGAATGGATAAAAATGCCCTGCATATTTGGCCGCGCGGCAAATTTATGCTCATCGCTTTGCCCAATGTGGACGGTAGCTTCACCTGCACTTTGTTCTTGCCATTTGAAAACGAAGCCGATTCATTTGAACATTTACAAACAGATGCACAAATCCTGGCTTTTTTTGAAAAATACTTTGCCGATGCTGTGCTGCTCATGCCCGATTTGCTTGTTGATTTTCATCAAAATTCAACCTCTTCACTGGCGACGATTCGCTGCAATCCTTGGCATTACCAGCATCGGGTGCTGTTGCTGGGCGATGCGGCACATGGCATTGTGCCATTTTTCGGACAGGGCATGAACGCTGGTTTTGAAGATTGTACCATCCTGGATGCTTTGATGGAAGAACACGGTGAGGATTGGATAAATATTATCGAAATTTTTAATGCAACTCGTATCAAAGATGCCAATGCCATTGCTGATTTAGCTTTGCAAAATTTCATTGAGATGCGCGATTTGGTAGCCGATCCTCAATTTTTATTGCGCAAGCAAATTGAAATGTATCTGACAAAAAAATACCCTTCTCAATTCTTGCCCGTCTATTCGATGGTTACCTTTAGCCAATTGCCTTACAGCCAAGCCTTAGCCGAAATGAATGCTCAGAATCGTTTGTTTGAAGCTGTTTTTAGCATTCCGAATATAGAACGCAATTGGAAGGATAATCCAATGCTGGATCAGGTTTTTCAAAACTGGCTGGTACAAAGGGCTGATTTAATCCGCGGATAAAATGCTTAATCAAGACATTTAACGTTAAATTTCATAGAAACCAAAACTTTCTAATGCCAATCGGAATTTTCTTTGAAAAGAAGTTTCTAATTTTGAGTTTATTATAAAATAATATTTCCTGTTTCCGTAAATCTCCCGGCTATGAAAAAACACCTTTTGACCGCCCTATTTGCAACTATTCTATTGAATCTTGGCTACGCACAAGAAGAAAAGCCCGCTTATCATATCTTCAGCATTTACTTTGGCGGAGGAAGTTATTATATCGATGAAGAGCAGATACAGGAATTATACAAATGGCTCGACGGGATTCCCGATATTGAAACGCAGCAAATCAGCATTCATAGCCATACCGATAATATCGGCAGCATCGAATATAACAAAATGCTATCACGCTACCGCAGTGAATCAGCCTTGCAAGAATTACTCAATAAAGGCATTCCGCAAGAGATTATTGACATTGCCGATTTTGGTGAAGAAAGTCCAATTTATAATAACGAAACCTGGGATGGGAAGCTTCGCAATCGGCGGGTTGACATCATTATCAAGCCTCTGATAACGTAAATCAACTTGTTGTACAATAGTTTATATATTGGATTGATTTTTTTTAGGCGTAACGCAACTTTTTTGATCGCAAGCGCATCTATCTTTTTAGTTAAAGTATGGCTAGTATTGTAACCAAATTGGTTTTAGTCGTTATTCTTACAAAAGGTTTTTGTTAAACACCAAACCCCTGCTACATGAATTTCAAAGCAATTATTATTCCCAGTGTTATTACCGCCCTTGCAGTAGCCGGATGGTTCTGGCTACGCCCTGCCGAAAGTAAAAAAGAAAGCGCAGAATTAACGACGCTTGTAAAGAAAGGGGAATTTAAAGTGAAAGTAACCGCTACGGGTGAGCTGCAAGCCAAGCGTTCGGAAAAAATCATGGGACCACAGGGGATGCGCACATCCGGCATTTGGCAAACCAATATTACAGATTTAATTGCGGAAGGTACTTTGGTGAAAGAAGGTGATTATGTGGCTTCACTGGATAAGACCGAATTGTCCAATAAAATGCGCGATGCGCAGACGGAGATTGATAAAATCCTCACACAATTAGAACAAGCTAAAATTGATACAGCGATTGAAATGCGAGGCTTACGCGACCAGTTGGTAAATCTTCAGTTTCAGAAAAAAGAAAAGGATTTGCAATTGGAGCAAGCAAAATACGAGCCGCAAAGCGTTATTCAACAAGCCAAACTCGATTTGGAGCGCACCGAACGCGATTATCAACAATTACTACAAAAACTCATTCTTACCAAAGAAAAATCGGACGCTAAAATCGCCGAAATCAACGCTTCTTTGCGCCAAAACCAGGATGTATTCAATCGCTTAGCAGAACTCTCCAGTCAGTTTACGGTCAATGCGCCGAAATCAGGGATGGTCATTTATGCACGCAACTGGGATGGTAGTAAAGTTTCTCCAGGCTCGCAATTGCACGCTTGGGATCCTGTGGTTGCCGAGTTACCTGATTTAAAGGATATGGTGTCTAAAACTTTTGTCAATGAGGTGGACATCAGCCGGGTGCAAAAAGGGCAGGAAGTAAAACTCAAAATTGACGCCTTTCCTGATAAATCCTTCACAGGCAAAGTCATCCAAGTCGCTAATATCGGCGAGCAGTTGAAAGATTATGATGCGAAAGTATTCGAGGTCATTATTCAAGTAAATGAAGCGGACTCTATCATGCGGCCCGCGATGACGACCAGCAATGAAATTGTTACCTACGTCTTTCCTGACGTGCTTTTTATTCCAATTGAAGCGCTGCAAAGCGATAGCGTTTCGTTTGTATATAAAAAAGTGGATGGCAAAATCGTAAAACAAGAAGTGATTGCCGGTGAAAGCAATGACGATGAAGTGATTATCGAATATGGCTTATCAGAAAATGACGAAATATTTCTTACCGTGCCAAAAGATGCTGAAAAAATGCCATTTGAGCCATTAGCAGCTAATATCAAAGCCGAAATACGCAAAAAACAAGAGGAAGCCCGCAAAAAACGCGAAGCCGAAGCTTTAGCTCGCAGCAAGCAGGTGCAGGACGAGAATATCCCGACTGGAGAGAGCGGCGGCGGGGGAGGAATTATCATTATCAACTGATTTTCCACACAAATTTCTTCATATTGGTAATGGCAAATGGTAAATAACAATCCCCGATGCAAAGAGTAATTTTCAACTTCCTATTGGCAATGGAGGCGGTGATGGCAAACCGTTTACGTGCTTTCCTTACTGGCTTGGGTATTTTATTTGGTGTAGGGGCAGTGATTGCAATGCTGGCCATTGGTACAGGCGCGAAACAGTCCATCCTGGATCGCATGAAACTCATCGGTACGAACAATATTGTCATCAAAGGAGTCATCCCAGATGAAAGTGCTGAAAAGGAACAAGCCCAGACTACCAGCAATAACAGCGCCGGAGAAAGCAATAAAAAACCTTGGTCACCGGGGCTTACTTTGGAAGACCTGGTTGCAATTGAAACGGTATTGCCCAATGTAGAAAAGCTAAGCCCAGAATTGGTCTTAAATACTGCTATTATTCAATCAGCCAAATTGGAGAAAGGGCGCTGCGTAGGCGTGACCAATGCTTTTTTTGAATTGAACAATTTAAGCTTGAGTCAAGGGCAGTTTTTTCACCAGGAACACATTGATGCGGGACGTCCGGTTTGCATCATTGGTAAAAATATTCAAACGCGCTTTTTTCCGAATGAATCTCCGTTGGGTCAGAAAATCAAAGCAGGGAACACCTGGCTGACGATCATTGGCGTGTTGGAAAAGCGCAACGCAAGTCGGGAAAGCCTGGAAAATTTGGGTATCCGCGATTACAACGATGATATGTACATCCCCGTCACTACGGCAATGCTGCGTTTCAAAAACAGAGGCTTAGTGAATAGAGCCGATTTGAGTCAGCGATTTAATAATTCCAATCAGAAAAAAGATGAGAATTACCATCAATTGGATCGCGTTGTGGTTCGGGTGAGTGATTCCAAATACTTACGTGCTTCTGCCGATGTAACAGCACGCTTGCTCAAAAGGCGTCATCAGGATATTGTAGATTTTGAAATCGAAGTACCGGAATTGCTTTTGGAAGAACAACAGAAAACCCAGGAAACGTTCAATTTTGTATTGGCAGCTATTGCAGGCATTTCACTGTTAGTTGGCGGCATTGGTATTATGAACATTATGTTGGCCTCTGTACTCGAACGCATTAAGGAAATTGGCGTGCGGCGTTCGCTGGGTGCTACGCAAAAGGATATTGTGCAGCAATTTCTATTTGAAGCGGTGTTTATAAGCCTGTTGGGAGGACTATTTGGAGTGATTTTAGGCGTTTTTGCTGCCAATATCATCACATCTTCATTTGGAATCTTGGCGGTTGTGTCGGCATGGTCGGTGATTTTATCGTTTGGGGTAGCCGCGTCGGTGGGCTTGGTTTTTGGCATTTTCCCAGCACGAAAAGCAGCTAAGCAAGACCCGATCAAAGCTTTGAGAGTAGAGTAATCATTTGGGTACAATAGATGCCCGCTGCGCGATCTAAGATTTTTACATTCAATAGTATCCGCGAGTATCTGTATCCATAGCATCCAAAGAATAAATAGCATGAAAAAAATCATACTAATCCTTTTTGCAATCCTCATTTGTGGACCCCTTTTTGCCCAAGAACCTGAATTATACCGCCTTACACTTGACCAAGTAGTGCAAGTCGCCCAAAGCAACGCACCCGATGTGCAATTGGCTAAGACACGCCTCAGTAACCGTTTCTGGTCGTATCAGGCTTTTCTTGCTGATTATAAACCATTGATAAATTTTAATGCGACGCTTCCCAACCTAAACCGCTCTATTGAAGCAATTACCTTACCCGATGGCGGGCAGGCCTTCATTCAGCGCGCTTTGATGAGCAACGATGTGGGCTTATCTCTGCGGCAAGACATTGCACTTACGGGCGGTACGGTGTTTCTCAATACCAGCTTGAACCGCCTCGACATATTTGGTAGTAACGGCAATCCAAATGCTACTTCTTATTTTTCAACGCCGGTTTCCGTCATTTTTTCGCAGCCTGTTTTTGGTTTTAACCCTCTAAAATGGAATAAAAAAATTGAGCCACTTCGTTATCAAGAAGCCAAGCGCTCTTTTTCAGAGGATATGGAACAAACCGCTTACGATGTCACACAATTGTTTTTTGATGTATTAATCGCGCAATTGAATCTGGAAGCGGCCCAGCAAGAAAAATCCAACGCTGATACCTTGTATGAAATTTCTAAAGGACGCTTTGATGTTGGCAAAATTGCCGAAACCGAGTTGCTACAAATCGAACTCAGCGTGGCAAATGCCGAAAATGCTTTGGCGCAAGCTACCTTGAACCTGCAATCAAGCACCGAGCAATTGCGCAATTTTCTGGGTATCCAAAGAGCGGTGAGCTTTGAAATGATTCCTCCAGCCGAGCTTCCTGTTTTTATAATAGATGCTGACAAAGCTTTGCAACAAGCTTTGCAAAATCGCAGCCAAGTCGTGGCTTACGACCGCCGCCTGCGCGAAGCGGAGCGAAATGTAGCCCTATCTAAAGGGCAAACCGGACCGCAAATAAGCGTGAGTGGAAACTTTGGTTTATCCCAAACATCGAGTGATTTTAATAAAGCTTACCAGAACTTGCTTGATCAGGAAAGGCTAACGATTTCTTTGCAAGTGCCAATCGCTGATTGGGGGAACTCCCGCGCCCAGCGCGAAGTGGCAAAATCCAATCTCGATTTGGAACGCATGAACGTCTCTCAGGAGCGTGTGAATTTCGAGCGCAATATTTTATTGAAAGTGCAGCAGTTTGATTTAGTGCGCAACCAAGTAGAACGGGCTTTGCGTGCGTATGATGTATCCAAAAAACGCCAGGAAATGACCCGGAATCGCTATTACATCGGAAAAATTGACATCACGGATTTAAAT
>JANRME010000089.1:0-9449 GCA_033761835.1 Saprospiraceae bacterium | reverse complement strand
CAAGAAATGAGATGTTGCCTTTGCTAAATCGCTTCATGAATATCCAAAACGTATGTATTTGCCCCTTAAGGGCAATATATTGGTAAAAAAATGTAATAAACCACCCCCCAGCGTGCCGTAGGTACGCGATATAAAGCATACCTACGGCATGCACCCCCATTTTTATGATACATTTCTACCGATAGGACGTCCCAATGGGACGCTGGTGCTCAAGAAATGAGATGTTGCCTTTGCTAAATCGCTTCATGAATATCCAAAACGTATGTATTTGCCCCGTAGGGGCAATATATCGGTAGAAAAATGTGAAACACCAGACCCCAGCGTGCCGTAGGTACGCAGTATAAAGCATACCTACGGCATGCACCCCCATTTTTATGATACATTTCTACCGATAGGACGTCCCGATGGGACGCTAATACTAACAACCCGCCCCTTTCCAGCGAGCGGGCTGGGGTATAGCTTACTTTGGCTTGCCTGGGCGCGGCGTATCGTTTACTTCAAAGCCCCACTCGCCTAATTTCTTCAGCGTTTTGCTAAAAATGCCTTTCAAAAGGTCGCGCGTGGCACGAATTAAGCCGGGTATATCGCCTATGAGGCGGTCGCGCTCTCGGTAGGCTAGCTCCGCGCGGCGCTTGAGGTCTTCTGCTTCCTCGTGCTTGGCGGCTGCCAGTTCCAGATTGGGACCAATCTCGTCCCAGTTGTAATCTGTGAGGTTGCGCAAGACGCTATTTTTGCCGTCTGCCAGATGTTTTTTGTAAATGCGCGTTGCCAGTTTCAGCAATTCGCCCACATTGGTCGGGATCACTACCCGTACATTAATAGATTTCATAAATAGTATAAATTTGTGATGAAAAAACAATTAAATAGTCGCTTACCAATGTGTTTACTTGTGGGTTTGATCTTGCTGTTCAGCGTTTTTTGCCTTTGTTTGGATTGGTTGTAATTTTGATTGGAGGTTATTATGTACCTGATTTGCTCCTCAAAAATAAAATAATAATTTTAAGGATGCAACACCGGGCATAAAATTCTTTATGTTGTATTTTATACTTTCATAAGGGTAGCTGGAAGTGATAAAGATGTTGAGAGGGAGAGTATTTATATAAAGTCGTTTTTTAATTACAGCGTTCATTGTTTATAGAGCAATTGCATAAGTTTTCATCTAAATGATTCGGTGCGCTTTACCTGGGGTTTGAGTTTTATTGCTATCTTTTAGTGCGTTCATTTTTGTCTTTGTTACTTTTGGCATTGCCCCAAAAGTAACCAAAAGGTCTAGTCCGTTAAACTCGCTCCGCTCAAACAGTAACGGAGGGCAGCCGCCACGGGGAGTATTTCAGTATAACATTTTACAAAAGGATAAAAGCAGTCTTTCATTGCGGGACGTGGACGCGTATGTAGAAGTTAATTTGTATTACGGAGAGGATGGCAGAAAAACTTGGCATGTGTTGCGCAAAAACTTGGCGTCCGCTGCGGTTGAATGGGCAGCTAGTGGCAATTTTATATAATATTTAATTATAAATAGGTATCAATCTTTTATAGTAATGGTACGCCAGAGGCGTTTTATATCGGTAGTCATTTAGTTTATTCATTTGCTTGCTCCGTTAGGAGCTTAACCCATTCTTGTTAAGCTCCTAATGGAGCAATGATGCATGCTTGGTAATATTTACTACCGATATATAAGCCCTAGCAGGCTATTTTTTGTTTTGTTTTCCCTGATTTACATCATAAATACACTACATAAAAAATGATTTTTGTAGGATTGCTCAACACAACAGGCAATTATTGTTTTAAAATAGGCGGATTGAAAGTGGAATTTGCCGTTTAGAAAGTGGTGGAAGGCATTTTTTGTTTTAAAACAGGCGCTTTTTGTTTGATAGATGCCGTTTTTCACTTAAAATCCCTCGAATTTCAAGTGAAAAACGGCGATAATTGTTTTAAATATGCCATTTTTAAGTGAAAATAGCGTTTTTCGTTTTATAAACGGCATTATTGTTTTAAAATGTGGCATATTTCACTTGAAAAACGGCTATTTCTGTTTTAAAAACGGCAAATTTCGTTTTAAAAACGGGTATTTGAAGTCTAAATTCCCCTTTTTAAATATCAAATCAGGCTTATTTTGCTTTTTCGGTGGCGCTTCTCTTTTTGATAAAGTCAACTATTATGTTTCGATAGATACTATGCTCGTCCTGCGACATATTTCGCCACAGCGCCCCGTGCCCAAATTCATAAGCGTGTACTACACTCATATCACGGAAGTCAGTTGTCCGAATCCGATCTTCCAATAAACGGGTATAATTGTACATATTATTATCGCTCATCACCAACATAGGCGTGGACAAATGCTCCAGATAGCTGGTCGGGGAAGCTTTGATAAAATCCTCCTGCATTTTGCCAAAGACCGCCTGCACGTGCAATTCAGCAAGCTCGGGCTGGTTACTATTTTTCATCACTTCGTAGTAATTAAGAATATCATACGTTCCAGAAATTGGGATAATGCCTTTAAATAGATCGGTAGAAAGCCCTTTCTCGGCAAGGTAGGTTTCATCCAAGCTAATCAAAGCGGCGAGATGCGCACCTGATGAGAATCCTCCAATAAATATTTTATCCTTGCTGTATCTATACTTTGCAGCATTCTCATAAAGCCATTTCACAGCGGCAGCTACGTCTTTTATATGCGCCAGATGTTGTACACCGGTGCTGAGTTTTGGATCTCGCCAGATTGCCGGACTCAAGCGATGCCCTACAACTGCTACGGCAATGCCTTCCTGCCCCAGCTTTTGGGCTATCTTCGTTTCCTGATTTTTATCTCCGTATGACCAGGCGCCCCCACCAATCCAAATGAATAGAGGCGCATCTTCTTTATCTTTTGGTAGTACAAGATTCAACCTTTGCAGACTATCATGCTCGGCGGTTGATTTATTTACATATAACAAATCGTTGTACTCAATAATATTGTACGAAGCATTTACCTGGCTGAAGACCCAATTATAGGCAAACAGAAAAGCGATGGAAGCAAAAATGATCCTGGTCATGGATAAAAGTTTTGGTGTTCAGGGTATAAAATACATAAAAATTGTGAAACTTGCTTGTATTATCCTGTCAGGAGCTTAAAATTCACCTATGATTAGGTTAAAAACGACATATTTTGTTTGAAATACAAGGGTTTTTATTTGAATGAGGGCATTTATAGAATAAAAACACCCTGATTTACTACCAAATCAGGGTGTTTTTATTCTAAAATTGGCGGTATTAAAATGCTAAATGCCTTTTTAATCTCGCAAATCGTATGATTTTAGTAAAGTATCTTATAATTTTTATTTTATCTGTTCCCATCTCTTCCCCACTACTCCCATCACCTCCTGCAAACGCTGCACGCCTTGCATCGCCTGCGGCGTCGGGCGGGCGTCGGCGGTTTGCAGCACGAGTAGCAGGTGCAAAAACTTTTCCTGTAAGGCGACGATGGTTTCGCGCTCGGCGGGCGTCTCGGTGATGCTGCCGTAGAGGATGTCGCTACCGCTGGGATTGCCGTTGCCGCGTAGGGTTTGGAGGGTTTTGCGTTGCTCCTCGGTGATTGTTCCTGCGAGTTTTTGGTCAATGGCTTCGCGAATGTCCTGCAGTTTGTGATAAGCGTTGTAACAAGCCAGGGAATAATCCGTTTGCAATTGTACATCCTCTGCGTTGATGCTTACGCGCGGATCCATTTGCACATCAATGGTTTGCTCCAGGGCTTTGCCGTCCACCGTGAGGCGGATTTTGTATTGCCCAGGGTGCACGAAAGGTCCGTTTGGACTGGTTGGCGTGTTGTGATAGACGGCGGAAATCGTGTATTCGCGGTCGCTGCCACGTGGCGGGGCGTAGCGCAAATCCCACACGAAACGATGATGCCCGGTGGTGGTAGCAATTTGCTGCTGCGGGCGAAACCAGTAAATCGGATATTGAAAAGCATTGGTATCAATGGCTTCGGGCTTGTCGGTGCTGGCGTATTTGCGCACGATATTGCCTGCTGCGTCGAGAATTTCTAAGGTAACGGTTCGAGCGGCTACCTCGAGTTTGTAATCAATGGCAGCGCCGTCGAGCGGGTTTTGACCAGTGGGTTCCTCCGGGGGTAACGGCGTGTCGGAAAACATGTTCCAGCGCACGCGCACGGCAGTTGTGGGTTTGAAAAGGTAGGTTTGTTTGTTCGTAGAGGCTTTCGCCATTTCCCGCAAGGGTGCAATATTGTCCAAAATCCAGATTGAACGTCCGTGGGTGCCGATTACCAGGTCATTTTCGTGAATCACGAGATCACGAATAGAAGTAGCGGGCATATTCATGCGCAGCGATTGCCAATTTTCACCATCATCGGCAGAGAAAAAGACTTCGCGCTCGGTACCGGCGAAGAGTAAGCCCGGCTGCTTGGGGTCTTCGCGTACCACATTGACGGGGTCATTGGCAATACCGTTGACAATGCGTTTCCAGGTTTTGCCGCCGTCGTGCGTGCGATAGACATGCGGACGCAGATCGTCGCGCCGGAAGGCATTGATGGCAATGTAGGCGGTATTTTTATCAAAATGCCCGGCGTCGATTTGGGAAACTTTGTCCCAGGCGCGGAGTGCTGCCGGCGTAACGTTGGACCAGCTTGCGCCGCCGTCATTAGTAAGGTGCACCAAACCATCATCGGTGCCTGCCCAGATTGTTTTGGCATCCAAATGGGAAGGTCCAATCGAATAAATCACGCCTCGTCTTGCCATTTTCTCTAACTCCGGGGTTCTGAAAGTACCAATACTTTCCGGGACTTCCGGTTGCTCGCGCGTGAGGTCAGGACTGATGATCTGCCAATCGTGCCCGCCGTTGGAGGTTTTCCAAAGCACATTCGTACCGAACAGCAGTATTTTCGGATCAGCCGGATGAAAAAGCAAAGGCATGGTTCTTAAAACCCGATACTTGCCGGAGCGCAGCGCTTCGGGGGCTACGTTTTGCGTTTGTCCGGTTTTTTTGTTGAATTTTAAAACCCGACCGCCGTAGATGATGTCAGGATTCAAAGGATCGGGGGCAACGTAAGCGTACTCGTCGGCACCGACGCCCATCCAGTCGCGGAAGGAGATTTGCCCGCCATTGCCGCGGCTCGACACGCCAATCGCGCCGCTCTCCTGCTGCCCGCCATAGACCCAGTAGGGAAATTGATTATCGGTGGTGACGTGATACAACTGCACGGTGGGTTGATTGTACCAGGAACTCCAGGTTTTGCCGCCATTAACGGTTACAACCGCGCCCTGATCGGCAGCAAACAACATAATTTCGGGATTTTTGGGATTAATCCAGATGCGGTGATAATCGTCGCCGCCGGGCGCGCCTTTGAAGGAGTACCAGGTTTTGCCGCCATCGATGGATTTGTAAGAAGCGACGTTCGCCACAAAAACAATATCGGGATTGTTCGGATGCACTTTGATCTCTGCAAAATCGCTGCCGCGCCCCCAGGTACGCCGGTCATTGCTAATCAGACTCCAACTTTCGCCACCGTCGTCGCTGCGGTAAATGCCACCGTTGCTGCGGGCATCCACGGTGGCGTACATGCGATTGGAATTGCTCGGCGCGATGCCCACGCCAATTCTGCCTAAACCCTGCTCTGCGCCAGGCAAACCTTTGGTGATCTTGCGCCAGGTCGTGCCGCCGTCGGTGGATTTGTACAAGCCACTATTGGCACCCGAAAAACTTGCATTTTCCCAGGGACCTTCGCGGTGTTCCCAGAGATCAGCAAAGATTATACTTGGATTATTCGGATCGTATTCTACCTGAATCGCACCGGTATTTTCGTTGATGTACAATACTTTATCCCAGGTTTTGCCGCCGTCGCGCGTGCGGAACACGCCGCGTTCGGGATTCGGACCGTAGGGATGCCCCAAACCCGCTACAAAAACCTCGTCGGGATTGGTGGGATGCACCGTAATCCAGCCTACCTGCTGCACGTCCTTCAAACCCAGGTGCTGCCAGCTTTTGCCGCCGTCGGTTGACTTGTATATCCCGTCGCCCACGCTCAAATCCGGGCGGTGCAAACCCTCGCCCGTGCCGACGTAAATGACATTCGGATTGGTCGGAGACACGGCAATGTCGCCGATGGAGCCTGTTGGCATCTCATCGAAGAGGGGTTTCCAGGTGCGACCGTAATCATCCGTTTTCCAAACGCCACCATTATTCACGCCGATGAAAAAAACATTTGGCTGCGAGGGTACACCGACTGCGCCAACGGTTCGCCCTGCGCGGAACGGACCGATCATGCGGTATTTTAAGTCTTGGTAATTGGATTTTGCAATGGGTTGTGCGATAAGCGAGTACGCCGATAAGAGGATAAAGACACCGGCAGCAAGCCAGCGCCCGCGAAGTGCGATGCGATTCATAGAAAATTTGAGTTTTAGGTTGTTTGAGATGTGAATTTAGGAAAATTTCAAATGCAAAGTTAGGAAAGGTGAAAGTGCAGCGACGCAAATTTAGGCGTATATCAGTTCCTTTCCTTTTTCTATGGCGGGTTCTAATCCAAAAATGGTCAAATAGTCCAATTTTATTAAAAGATTTAAAAAGAATGCAACAGGCAGTTCAAAGCTTTTTACATTCATTACACCTATTTTAGCTAATCCTTCGGCTATTTCCGTGAAATATTCTTCTTGATAATCGCTTTCAATCATCGCATCTTCTGCCCAAACCGCCAAATCTTCGGCGGCGATGCGGCGATTCAAATATTCTAATATTTTTCCGGCTAAGAGTTCTCTGGTTATTTGCATGATTTATAAAAGATTATAAGCTACTGCACCTAAGATAAATATCAATATCATCAAAATAATGTGTCCTTTGTCAATGGGAAACTTTTCATGAATTTCAGTCAAATTTCCAATATTATCAAATATCTTTTGAACGAATGAAACCGTTTGTTCTTCACTATCCACTATTTTCTCATATCGTGCCTTCTTTCCACTTTTATCACCTGCATCAATTTCCTTCCAATACAATCGTTTGCCGTCTTCCAATTCCGTCCAGTTGGGATATTCTTTTTCGTTTTGTTTTCGTTTTTTATCTGCCATATTTCGTCATTCATTTAGAATGAGTGATACGTTCCCATCTGCCTTTTTTGACTTCCTGCACCAATTCATCTACTTGCGCTTGTGTAGCTTCGCTTTTGGCTGTCAGTTCTTTATACAATAGAAAATCAAGCAGCCGCTGTACGCCTTCAATATCTACGTAGGAAGGCAATTTGATAATAATTTCTGATGAAGTTCTTTCTATGGTCATTTTTGAATATGCTATTTTTTGTAAAACGAATATGGTGGGGAAAAGATTCCTGTACCAGGGAATTCCTAAAAGCTAAATTAAATGATTATTCAATTTTCTTGACTCTTTCCCACTCCGTTTTTAAGATTTTTTGAGTTAAACGAGTTATTTCATTTTGAATTACTAAATACACGTCATCTTCGCTGTTTTCCATTTCTCCTCGCGATGCTGCATTTAATTGCCATATCTTTTTCATTAATTCTTGAGAATCCTGTTCGCTGGGATTTAATAATAAATCAATTTTATGTTGTAAAAAAACTGTTTGCTTGATAACATCTTTCAAATTTTGATAATCATCCATCTTTTCTCTTAAAGATAATATTAATAATGAATGTAACGATAATAATTCAGCTACAGAATTTCTCAAAGTATTTATCCACTCTTGTCTATTTCCTGATAATATAACTTTTTTTCTGTCCAATTCAGAATTTCTTCGAGTCATTTTTAATGAATAAAAAGAGAATACCAAGCTAGCAAGAGCGAAAAGCCAAGGTATAACAATCTGTAGTGCCTCCATTTTTTAATATTTTATCCTCAAATTTAATATTTTATATTTATTTGATGACAAAAAATCCCCCGCCCAACCGCCGTTGCGCGAGGGAATGTAATATGCGAATAATTAAATGCGGACAGCAGTTCGAGTGCTGTCAATATTCATGTTTTATTCAATCGTAATGGTCGCGGTGGACACAGCGGAGGCACCGAAGAAGCCCAGCGCATCATTGCCCGACTTGTCGAGGCGCTTGACATTGCCTTTCAAAGCGGCGGGCGGCGTGTCGAAAAGCGAACCCACGAAAGCCGTCTGACTTTGCAATTGCAAGAGAAAATCGTAGGCGGCTTTTGAGATGGAAAGCTGCTCTACTTTGAAGCGATCGCCGACTTTCAAAGGATCAATATTTACTTCAAAACCAATGATTGGATTGCCGTCCACGAATTGATCGGTGGCAAAAAGCAATTCAAATGGGGTGTTCAGGTATTCATCATTTACATATTTGCGCCAGCGGTAGTAGTTGCCCACGCCTTTGGGTTCATACGTATCAATTTTTACATAATATCCTTCGTCCTCAAAAATGGATTCTTCTTTAAACTCCGCATAAATACTGTCGATTTCGGGAACAAATTGTAATAATTCCGGCTGCGATTCATATTCTTCGCCTGCTTTTGTTTTGATGTAAATATGATACGTGGCACCGACCTGACCGACGTGATTTGTTACATATACGCCGGCTTCTTTTTCAGTTAAGGTATCTACTGCGCCAGTTTCATTATATAATATCACCAAAGCATTACTTACTTTGGGTGTGGCTTGATTGTCAAAATAATTGGCGGTAGAGGTTAGTAGCACGCGCTTTTCGCCTGCTTCGTTAGTAATCATGCCGTCAACGACCAATAAAGCATCGCCGTCGGGGAGATCGAGATCCACGACGTCCTGGCAGCTGGTAATAAATAAAGTGAAGACGGATATAAGAATTATGATATTTTTCATGATATTTTTTTTGTTTCTCGCAAATGTCCGCTAATGGTGTACGCAGATGCTCGCTGAAGGAATTACGATCTGCGTGAAATCTGCGAATGATTTGCGTACATCTGCGAGAGAATTTTAAAAAGAAAAATTATACGTTACATACGGCAGCACACTTCCAAAAATCGAGAGGCGCACGGCTTCGGTTTGCAGCGGATTGTCTTCGTTTTGGCGGAAAAAGATCGAGTACGGATTGCGACGAGCGTACAAATTATACACCCCAAAATCCCAGGAGCTTTTCCATTTTTTCTGCGAATTTGGATGCGGAACGTATTGAACGCCAACGTCTAAGCGGTGGTAGTCGGGCGTGCGGGCGCCATTGCGATTGCCATAATGCGGCACCGTGATACCGTCATACACATAGCGCGATTCGGGGTACGTGATGGGGCGACCCGTGGCATAAGCAAAATTGGCAGATACATTCCATTTATCATTCACTTTATAACTTGCGGTGATGGACAAATTATGTAACTTATCATAATTCGATGGATAATATTCACCATTATTAATACCCGGCACGATACGCTCCGAGCGCGACAGGGTGTAGCTGACCCAACCCGTCAGTAAGCCTTCATTTTTTTGCACCATGAGTTCCAAGCCATACGCGCGCCCGTCGCCGGTGAGCAGTTCG
>JANRME010000088.1:0-11310 GCA_033761835.1 Saprospiraceae bacterium | reverse complement strand
TATGACAAAAGATAATAATTCGATCCTCTGCTATATCAAATTCTTTTGCGATTGCTTGTTCTAATTCTTTACACTTCATAAAGTTATCTTCGCCAATAAAATTTTCGCAAAGAAAAGGCCTTATTGGATCATCTTCAGTTTTCCACTCTAAAGTAAAAGCCTCATCATAAAGCTGCCTTGTTTTTAAAGCCGATCCTATCTTTTTTATTATGGAATCACTGTGATCCTCCAAGAAACACATAAACCTATAATCATTTTCATTTTTAAGAATAAAATCATTTAAAATATTATCCCTTTTTGTTTCTCCTAATTCTAGAAGTCTTCTAATCGCTCGCCCTATCATAGCCTCAGCAGCTGTAGTAGTCCTATGGAAATAGACTCTTTGAGCTAATTTGAATCTATTAAACAGAATATTATAAACCATAGTGAGAGGAAAAGTATTCAGCCTGATGTCTAAAGCAATTCTTACCTTATTTCGAACTTTGACGAAAAGAAAGCTATCATAGGGTCTATCTAAATCCAATTTTCCAAAACCACATTTAAGATGGTCTCGAGCCACAAAATCAAGAGTACTTGCACCTAAATCTCCTCTTATTATTTCGTGAAATAACCCTGCATACTTAAAATTTCTATGTCTAGATTTTATTAATATATTTTTGACATTTTCTCTATGTGTTGAGTCAAACTTTTTACAAGAATAGAAATTATCAATTCGGTTTTCAAAGCCTGATTCAGATAGAATTATTTCATACGATCTTAATAAATTATGCTGAATAAGATGAGAGTAAGGGACATGGTTAATATCATGTAATAATGCAGCAGCAGATAAAGAATTAATCTGAGACTCTATTTCATTTAACTCATTTTCATTAGGCAAATTTCTTATATCTTTGCTTTTTAGTAATAGCTCTCTGTTTTTTAGAATAGTGTCTTTAACTATCTCCCGGGATAAAAAACATGTACCTAATGAGTGGGCTAATCTTGAATGTGTAGCCCCTTTGTAGGCTGCTTTGTAAGCATATCCTAATTGCTTTACATCGGCTAATCTATTAAATTCAGGATGGCGGATAATTTCTTCTTCAATCTCGTTGAAGTAAAGAAAACCATGAACATTACAATTTTGCTTGAACATAAATGCCTTAAGAGTGATTAATTCCCTTAAATTCTAATGGATTTTTGAAATCTTTTTTTGATAGATTATTTCCTACGGGACAGTTTTTTTTCAACGGACAAATTAAACATAACATACATTTTTTTGCGGCGAATTCTGAAGTCTTTAAGAGGTTATCTATGATAACTAAAAATTTTTTCTCTAATTCTTCAAAGTCGTCTTCTTTTAATGGACATTTAATAAATTTCCTTTCTTTGAAATAGTAATATCCAATTTCTTGGACTATTATTCCTTTTCTCTTCAAAGCAAGAGCATATAATAACACTTGTAATACTTCAAATGACTCAATTTCCTCTACTGAGCCGCCAAATTTTTGCAATTTTAAGTCAATAAGCAGTAAATTGGTATTGGTTAATTCTTTGTTTTCAACAAGAATATCTATTTGCCCTCGAAATAAGACGTTACCAATATTGAATATCAACTTTTCCTTTGAAAAAAAATTATTTGAGGAAAGATAATTTTGGAATAAAAAGCAAAAATCCAAAAAAGCATTTACGTATTCCTGAATTTCAGAATTATTTAAAATTGAAGATTTTAAATTTCTGAGTTCAAATTCTAATTGTTTAGAATATTCTACTGAAAGATTTAATTTCTCACGATCATCAAAAGTGGCATCAATAAACTTTTTTGCAAATTTATCTAACTTCGTTCCTACATCTAAAATAGGATGATGGGGCGGTCGTTCGAGATGTCCAAAAAAATAACCTTCGAACATTTTTGGACACATCGAAGCCATCCAAAAATCAGTTATAGAAAGTCTAATTTCTTGATCGTTTGAAAAAAGTGAAAGTTGATCTGATTTTTGATTAAGCTTGAGCCATTTATCACTAATTTTTTCTAAACCAACTCTGCCAAAAAAACTTGGATTGCTAGGTATTAGACTTTTAAAATCAAATAAAATAGATGATTTTATCATACAGGATCAATATTTTTTAGCGCAAGTTGGCTCTCAAACAAATAACAATAAATAATATATTGATCTGATAATTGTTTTAACGAAAGCTATAAATTTTGATGTAACTACCTCTTTTTCATTTGTCGGCACAAAATATACTTTTCAAAATTATACATATTAATTGAAATTTCCAAGGGTTTAATGTTACCTTATTTTTTGACTATATATCACCCCGCCTCCTCCAATTCCATCTGCGCGGCTTCCCATGCCTCCATCGCTGCTTCTAGTTCTTGCTGCTTTTGGCGGTGCTGATCCGTAACTTTTTGGAAATCAGGCTTTTCATAAAAATCAGGCTCTGCCATTTTCATTTCAAGCTGTTGGATTTCTGCTTCGAGGCGTTCTACGACACGCTCAGCGTTTTGCACATTGCGTTGAAGGCGTTTGCGTTCTTCAAAAGAGATTTCGGATTTGCCAGTATCTGAAGTAACAGTCGGTTTACCGTTTTTGCTACTGAGCTCCACATCGCGCATATTATCTAAAGCGCGTTTTTCAAGGAAGGCATTCACATCGCCGATGTAGTCGAATAATTGTCGGTCACGGAATTCGATGGTGCGATTGGTAAGCCCGGCCAAGAATTCCCGGTCGTGCGATACTACAATCATTGTTCCATCAAAGTCAAGCAGCGCCTGCTTGAGAATATCCTTAGAAATAATGTCCAGGTGGTTGGTAGGTTCATCTAATACCAGCAGGTTGAAGGGACGCAAGAGCATACAAGCCAGCGCCAGGCGCGCGCGCTCGCCCCCGGAAAGCACAGAAACTTTTTTGTCCGCATCTTCCCCACTAAATAAGAAAGAGCCAAGGATATTGCGCAAACGGGTACGCATTTCGGGGGGTGAGGCAGCTTCCATTGTCTCAAGAAGGGTCATTTTAGGATTGAGTACATCTGCCTGATTCTGAGCATAGTAACCAATAGAAACATTATGCCCTAATTTGAGTTCACCACCGCTCAATGGGATTTGCCCGACAATCATTTTAGCGAGGGTGGTCTTGCCCTGACCGTTTTGCCCCACAAATGCGACCCGATCACCCCGATCCAGCTTGATATGTACATCACTGAGTACGACCTTTTCGCCATAATTTTTGCTAACGTGCTTGCCTTCTACTACAACTTGCCCCGAACGCGGCGCTGGCGGAAATCGCAGATTCATGGCCGCCGTATCTTCTTCATCAATTTCAATCCGCTCGATTTTATCCAATTGCTTTTGCATGGATTGCGCCATTGTCGTTTTGGTGGCTTTCGCCATAAAACGATTGATCGTGCGTTCTTTCTGCGCGATCATTTTCTGCTGATTATTGTAAGATGCCAATTGTTTTTCGCGGCGATCCTTGCGCATTTCCACGTATTTGCTGTAAGAAGCCTTGTAATCAAAGACTTTCCCCAACTCAATTTCGACGGTGCGTTTGGTCACATTATCCAAAAATTGTTTATCGTGCGAAATCAAGACTACTGCACCAGGGTAATCTTCTAAAAATCCTTCCAGCCAAATGATAGATTCAATATCGAGGTGGTTCGTCGGTTCATCCAAAAGCAGATAATTCGGGCGTTGCAAGAGCATTTTTGCTAATTCGACCCGCATTTGCCAGCCACCACTAAACTCACTTGTCTGTCGGTTGAAATCCTTTTGCGTAAAGCCAAGCCCTTTGAGTACGCGCTCCGCTTGCGCCTCCATCTCTTCGCCTCCCAAGAGGTGAAACTGATCGTTCAAATGAGAATAGTCTTCCAGGAATTTGAAGTAACTCTCGCTTTCATAATCGGTGCGATGCTCCAACTCCTCGTGCATTTCCGCGAGGCGCTTTTCCAGCTTACGCAATTCATCAAATGCCGTGAGCGTCTCTTCCATCACGGTTTTGCCTTTTGGAATATTCATTTCCTGGTGCAAAAAGCCAAGCGTACTGCTGGATGGGCGTGTCACAGAGCCCTCGTCAGATGTGACTTCTCCGGCGATGATCTTTAAAAAGGTAGATTTCCCGGCGCCATTGCGGCCTACCAGGCCCACTTTATCTCGATCACTAATCACTAAATTAATGCCATCGAACAAAATTCTACCACCGTATTGCAAAAATATATTGGATGCTGTTATCATGATTTTTTAATGTAGAGGGTAGAAGGACGATGGTAGAAGGACTTTGTCATCTTTTATCCCTATACCATCTACCCTCTACCAAAATTCGGGTGCAAAGATAATGGATTTTTGTTTTGGAAAATTGGAATACTAGAATTTTGGCACAAGGGTTCTAAGAAAATTAAAAGGCGGAAGTTTCAATTATGGACGAACCGTAAAATGAATAATACAAAATGTAAAAGCCGCATCACCTCTCAGTCTTCAAATCATTAAGTCACCTGTCTAAAAATCCTCCCATCACCCTATCTCCCCATTCCCCATTTTTTTATCTTTGCAGGCTATGCGATTGAAAAGTCTCGAAATCAAGGGTTTTAAAAGTTTTGCCAATGAAACGGTGATGCACTTTGGCGAAGATGTGATTGGTATTGTCGGGCCGAACGGGTCGGGGAAGTCGAATGTGGTGGATGCCATCCGCTGGGTACTGGGGGAGCAGAAAAGCAGCGAACTGCGCCTGGATACGATGACAAGTGTAATTTTTAATGGTACGAAAAAGCGTAAACCAGGAGGCTTGGCCTCGGTATCCTTGACCTTTGAAAATACAAAAAACTTACTGCCAACAGAATATAATACCGTGACGGTTACGCGAATGCTCTACCGTACTGGTGAAAGTGAATATCGTTTAAACGGTGTGCAGTGCCGCCTCAAGGATATTACGTCTTTGCTCATGGATACCGGTATTGGCTCGGATTCTTATGCGATTATTGCATTGGGGATGGTCGATGATATTCTGGCGGATAAAGATAATTCCCGTCGTCGGATGTTTGAGCAGGCGGCTGGGGTATCGAAATACAAAGCGCGGAAGAAGGAAACCTTGAGCAAATTGGAAAGTACTTCTGCTGATTTGGAGCGGATTCAGGATTTGTTGTTTGAAATTGAAGGAAACCTCAGTACCCTTGAAAAACAAGCCAAACGCACCAAACGCTATTTTGAAATTCGAGAAGAATACAAGCTTTTGAGCGTTGATCTGGGTTTGATTAAAGTAGCGACCTTGCGCGAAAGCCAGCGCGAAGTGCAAACGCAATTGGAAAAAGAAGAACACGCTTATCGGCAATTGGAAATTGAAACCCGCGAGATTGAAGCGCATTTGGAAAAAGAGCGCAAAACCAATCTGGATACCGAGAAAACCCTTTCCGAGCGGCAGCGCGAGTTGAATCATCTGGTCGGGCAAATCAAGAATACCGAAGCCGACAAGCGGATGCAGGAACAAAAGAAACAATTTGTCGAGCAAACCCGCGTAAAACTTTTGGAAGAAATAAAATCTGCTGAAAGCCGTATTGAGCAATTAAAATCAGAAATTGAACGCTATCGGATTGACGTTGAAAACGAGCAATTACAGGAACAAAACTTGGCAGAAGCTTTACAAACCGCTGATAATCAACTCAAAGAAATCCGAGAAAGTCATGGTACTTTGAAATCTGATCTCGATGCTATTATGAAGGATCAGCAAGCAATTGAACGCGAGGTTTTTGAATTGGAAAAACGCAAAGCAGTTAACAGCAATCAGATTCAGAGCGCTTTATTTGAGCTAGAACGGAGTAGTTTTGATACCGAACAACGCCGGGAGGAGGTCGCGCAATTGCAATTGAAAATTGACGCCTTGGAAACAGAAGAAGTAACCAAGAAAGCAATATTGGAAGCTTTGGAAAAAGCAGAAGAACAGCGGCATGAGGAATTGCAACAAGCAGAAACGGCCTTGGAGGAATTGACCAAAAAAATTGCCAGGATCAATCGAGAGATGGATGCTCGCCGCAATGAATTCAAGCTTACCCAGAGCATGATCGAAAATTTGGAAGGCTTTCCGGAATCGATTCGTTTTTTGAGTGGCAATAAAGAATGGAAGGATACGCCGCTCCTGTCGGACATTATTTACGTAAAAGAAGAATACCGCGTTGCGATTGAAAATTATTTAGAGCCTTATCTTAGTTATTATGTGGTCAAGGATTTGAAAGAAGCGCAGCGTGCCATCGAACTCTTGAGCAAAAGCCAGAAGGGCAAGGCGAATTTTTTTGTGCTGGATGCCTTTCAGCATTACGCTTCGCCGATTACGCTGCTGCCTGATACCCTCCAGGCGGTTGATTTGGTGGAAACAGATTCGGCTTACCGCAATTTATTTGGCTATCTCCTGGGTAATGTGTTGGTGACCGAACGCGAAGATTTGGCGGGGCAATTGCCGGAAGGTGATATGGTCTTACTATCGAAAAGCGGGCGATTCATTCAGCGAAAATTTAGTATTTCCGGGGGATCTGTGGGATTATTTGAAGGGAAAAAAATTGGTCGGAAAAAGAATTTGGAAATTCTCGAGGTTCAGATTAAGAAATTGGAAAAGGAATCCAATAGCCTCTCTACCGAATTTTATAATGCCAAATCAAAAATCGAAACGCTCAAAGCGCAGCGTGTGCCAGCTCAGATACAAGAGGCTCGTAATGAATTGAATAAAGTGACACAGCAAAAAATTACATTTTATACCCGCCTCGAAAATTTTGAAACTTTCCTGAGAGATGCTGATAAAAAACGCGAAGAATTGCAGCGAACAATGCAGGAATTGCGCGAATCCAATACATTAATCGAGCAGGATTTGGCTTCTAAGCAAATACTAATGACGGAGGCCAAAGCCCATATTTCCAGTACGGATGAGACTTTTCGAAAAATGGCGGAGCAATTGAGCCAGGCTTCGGCAGTATATAATGAAAAAAATATTGAGCATATTCGACAACAAAATAAAGTTTCGGCTTTACTACGAGAATTATCCTATCGTGAAAAACAGATAGAAGAACTATCTAATCTATTGGAAAACAATCGGAAAACTTTAGTGCAAAACGACCAGGAGGCTGCGGAAATCGCTGATTCTATTGTAGAAATGGAGCAAATGCTGGTAGAATCTTATGGCGAGCGCAAGGAACGGGAAGCAGCTTTGGGTGAAGTGGAGCAATTTTATTTCAAAGCCAGAGGCGAAATCAACGAACAGGAAAATAAACTTCGGAATTTGTCCAAGCAAGTGCAGAACGCACAGATGTTAATCAATAACCTCAAGGATAAGTTGACCGATGTAAAATTCAAAGTTAACTCTATTAATCAGCGGATTCAAATCGAATTTAATGTAGATTTGAGTAAGGTGCTAGAGCCTTCCTTCACCGAGCCGATGACCGAAGTGGAACTGGAAATGAAGGTAGAACGTTTGAAAAATCGCTTGGATAACTACGGCGAAATCAACCCGATGGCAGTGGAGGCATATAATGAAATCAAGCAGCGTTATGATGATATTTCGCAGCAACGCGACGATGTAGTAAAAGCCAAAGAATCTTTATTACAAACGATTAAAGAAATTGAAGAAACCGCTACAGCCCAATTCCTGGGCGCTTTCGAGCGCGCACGATTGAATTTTATTGAAGTATTTCGCAGTTTATTTACCGAAGATGATAATTGTGATTTGATTTTATTAACGCCCGAAAATCCTTTAGAATCCAAGATTGAAATCGTTGCCAAACCAAAAGGCAAGCGCCCTCAGACGATCAATCAACTTTCCGGAGGTGAGAAAACGCTTACGGCTACAGCCTTATTATTTGCATTATACCTGCTGAAACCAGCGCCATTCTGCATTTTCGATGAAGTAGATGCACCGTTGGATGATACGAATATTAATAAGTTTAATAAAATTATAAAGAAATTCTCCAAAGATTCCCAATTTATTATTGTCACGCATAATAAACTCACTATGGCAGCGGTGGATACCATTTATGGCGTGTATATGGCGGAACAAGGCGTCTCAGGCGTTGCGCCAGTGGATTTTAGAGATTTTGAGCACGTAGGGGCTTTTGAGATGCGGGGGTAGGGTACATATTTTAAGGTTTCTTCTTTCATTTTTTCTATCTATTTTTGAAGAAAATTATTCTAAACTATGAACACTACACCTCGGTTGACAACCTATTTTTTGTATCTTATTTTCATTAGCCTGCCTTTGTACGCTCATAATCAGGAGGACAGTAGCCTGCAACAAAATTGGCAAATTTATCATGAAAAAGGAGAATATGATAAAGCGATAGAGCAAGCGAAATTGATTTATGAATTGGGCAGAAATACACAGAACAATGAAGTGATGGCCTTGGCGCTGAATTGGCATGGGCAGTCTTTGGTCAAAAAAACAAAAAGAGCATCCACTAATCGGAAAGAGGCCAAAAAAATTTTTCAACAAAGCCTCGATTTGATTGCCAGTTTAGATAACAAAGACTTGCAATTGGACAATTTAAGGCGACTAAGGGAACTTGCCGGACTGGAAGAGGATTCTAAATCTTATGCCATTTATGATAAGCGTATTAATGAAATAGAAAATCTGTTGATCGCCAGTGAATCGAATCGTGTATTATCAGAGCAAGTTCAACAATTGGGCGGAACCCTGGAAATACTGGACAGTGAAAAATCACAGTTGCAAAATAAAGTGGCAAGCCTGAGTGAAGCGCAAACAAAAGCGCAGTTACTCATCTCTATGCAAAAGAATTACCTCGACTCGATGAAAATAACGCGAATGCAAGATTCTTTTCAATTGGCTACCAATGAGTTAAGATTGAAAGAACAAACGACACAATTGGCTTTACAAGAAAATTATATCCGATTGCAATCCAGCCAGCGCAATTTTTTTATTGCTATAGCCGCTATACTTTTGTTATTGGCGGTGGGTGCTTATTTTCGCTTTACCGAAGTAAAAAAATATAATATTGCATTAAATACAAAGAATGAAGCTTTGATTGCCGAACAGCAGCGTTCCGAAAACCTTCTATTAAATATTTTACCAGCAATGGTGGCTGATGAGCTCAAGAAAAACGGTGTTACTAAAGCCCGCCGCTACGAGCAGGCTACGGTGATGTTTGTTGATTTTAAGGAGTTTAGCAAAATTGCCAAGCAGCTTACACCCGAGCAATTGGTGAACGAGTTGGATCTTTATTTCAAAGCTTTTGATGCAATTATTAGCAAATATAAAATTGAAAAAATAAAAACGATTGGCGACGCTTATATGTGCGTGGGTGGCTTGCCCGATGTGGAAGGAAGCGAACCCAAGGATGTTGTGCTGGCTGGCTTAGAAATACAGGCTTTGCTTGGTCAATTCAAGAAGGTGCGGGAAAAAAAGGACCGACCTTATTTTGAGGCACGTATTGGTATTCATACAGGGCCACTCATCGCCGGGGTAGTAGGTTCTATGAAATTTGCTTATGATATTTGGGGTGACACCGTTAATATTGCTGCGCGCTTAGAATCAAACGGACAGCCCTGGCGTGTAAATATTTCGGAGGCTACTTACGCTTTGGTTAAAAATGATTTTGAATTTGAAACGCGGGGCATCATTCCGATTAAAAATAACACCGAAATTGCAATGTATTTTGTGAATACATCAATAAATTATAATAAAACCCTGGCAGTTACATAATGCTTCTGCCTATGGCGTCCATTTTTTGATCGGCTTCAGTATCAATTTTCGGAATTCTACTTCCGAACCTTCGGCTTGTACCGCAATTTGACCTTTATCCGTCGTGCAATTAGTGCCATAATTCACTAAATCTCCATTTACCCATACTTTTATAGCATTGCCCAGGCATTCAATCGTCATGGAGTTCCACTCACCAAGCGATTTTTCCGATCCATCGGTGAGATTGATAATGCGTCGCTCTTTGCCTTCTGTGATGCCCCAATTCTCCTTTGGCCCGCGACGCTTTTCCATATCTGGCACCATAATATCTTCCACAATGCACCAGAAATCACCGGCATTTTCATGCATCATTTGTACTTCCAGCGATTTCGGAAACATTTTATACAATGCCCTCGGTGTAGAAGCATGAACGAGAACGCCACAATTGCCGGGCTTTCCGGCAAATCGATATTCAATTTCCAAACGATAATTTTGATAAACCTTATCCGTGATAAGATGCCCGCCAGGTGTTCCAAGGCTCACGAGCATTCCATTGCGTATAATAAAAGGATTGATAGCGCTTGTGTTATTATCCATTTCAGGTACATCTATGTGCCAGCCACTTAAATCTTTGCCGTTGAAAAGACTTTGGGATTTGGAGGATAGTGAAGAAGTTGATTTACAAGATAATAAAGTGGCGACAAAAATTATCAAAATAGACAGATTTTTCATAATGCGGTATCTTTTTATAATAACTCAAATTTTATTACAATTCAAAAATAAATATCGGTTTAAAATTTGGGATTTTATTTCATACCATCTATTTTTTCTTTAATATGTCGATGAAACTCTGCAATAGCTTTGCCATGCAAGCCAGGATATAAATGTTTATCACGAAATTTGGAATCACTTCGATAACGGGTTTCGTGTTCAATCCGCGTTATTTTATTTGAATCTTCATAAAAACGAATCCATTGAGTACCTTGAGCAGCGCCTTTTTCGAGATAACAAATTTTTATATAATGCTCCGTTTCATTTATTTCCATGATTTCATGTGAAACCGCAATATTTACTAATCCGCCGAGCAATCGGAGGTTCATAAATAATATTTGCCCAGGTTTTAAACCATTAAAATTATTATCTAAATAAGTAAGCTGATGATCATATCGGGAATATTGACATCCAAAACTGACCATTTTCCCACGCCAGGTATCTTTAGGCGAGATCGTTTTGTACATATTCCAGACGGATTCAAGGTCGGCTTCAACTAAAAATGTGCGGAAATGCTTTCTATACCAAATGGAATCCAACTCATCGTAACATAAAGAACGTAGTTTAGCAAAATCATGAGATTGGCATAAGCCTTCCTTTTGAAATAATTTCTTGATCTGCTTTTGAGAAATTTTATCAAAATCGACAATGCAATCGGTTTGAGCAAAGCTATAAATGCTTATTAAATTGATTGTCAAAAGAATCGGTATAAATATTTGTCGAGATGTCAATTTATAATTCAATTTTATAGAAACCAGACGAATAGCGCAACAGGCCTTTGTTCTCAGCAGAGACAATTGAATTTGCAATTTTTTTCAAAAAAAGGCAGTTTTTTGCAACCTTTTTCAAAAACAGACCGTCTATCAAATAGAATTTTTAAGAACATTCATCTAAA
>JANRME010000087.1:0-5690 GCA_033761835.1 Saprospiraceae bacterium | reverse complement strand
CGTCAAGGAGTGTCCGCTTTTGAATTGTTCCAGCGCTTTTTGCTTCAATATTTCAAATTCTTCTTGATTCATCTTCTGTCTGTTTTTGCTTACTAAATTTATTCCTTTTTTCCCTTTAGACAGAATTTATTTTACACTCCCGCTTTTAACTACTCGGAAGTAGCTCGGAGCTACTGCGCAATAGTTATTAGCTTGTTTTTAATAATTTTTATATAAAAAAAATAGATGCTTACCTATTGCCAAATTCCTTAAAAAAACATTACATTTGTATTAGCACAAAAACGGCTTTTCTTTTTCGTTTCCAACCCAAACAAATAAGCATACTTGCAAAGTACGAAGGAAGAAGTACGCAGTACGACTGTTCCGCTTATGATATAATTTGGCTTTATTATTACACACAAACGGCTTGCACGAAGGAATAATGATTTATTTTATTTCATTTATTATTTCACTCATAAATCCTAAGTGCATGAAACTGTACATTGATTTATCCAAAATTCCAAGTCCGGAGCAATTCAACGAGTGGATTGCGAACACTGAAAGTCAGATGCATGATTTTCAACAGTACAAAGTGAGTCTATCCAACGAGGAGCGCCAGGGAAAGCGCAAATTGGGGGCTCGCCGCATCGGCTACGCACAAATCGCCGGGCAGGGCAGTAACCAGCATATCCAAATCATGCCCCGCAATCTGGATAATTATCACTTCAATCAGATTATGCAACTTATTGATAATCTGCGTCGTATGCGCGCAGTGCAGCGTGCTTATTTTGAGATGGTGGACGATACCCTGATGGCTGCCGGCATTGATGCGATGACCTTCGCCAAAATGGTACACGACGCTATACGTCTTGCCAATAAGGTCGATCCTGCCTACGATAGCATTCTAAAAGAACTGGACGAGTACAACAAGCGTGCGCAAGCAGAGGAAGCTGAAGAGGATTCCGATGAATCAGGGGCAGAGGCGTAGTTTGAGATAGAATAGCGCTTCTGCGAGGGGCGAACCTTGCTTTCGCAAATTTAGAAAAAAGGCATTCTTAGCGCGAATTTCGATTCTACCGATCCTTTTGAAGGTAAAAGCGAAGATTATCGCACCGGCTATCACGAAAGTTACGAGCGCGGCTATGGCTATGCCATTGGACAATAAAAATACGACGAAACTTCCTGGGAGAAATCCCTTGCTGAAAGCTTTCCTGGCTATTCCCCTGAGGCTACAAGGAGGGCTTTTTACAAATGTATAAGGAATCTTGGGCGGATAAGGGTTGACCAAGTGATTTTTAAAATCGAAGTAGGAGATTATCACGTTTTACGGAATTTTCATGCTTTTCTCCTCCCTTTTTCCTCCCTTATTTTTTATGCAATTGCCTTCCTGCAAGTCTATTTTTGTGGCATTATAAAACTTTTAAAATGAATCGCCATGAAAATTGCATTCTTCGTTTCTCTACTTTTAACATACGGTCTTACAATAAGCAATGAAATGCTTGCTCAGAAAATGATAGACAAAGAAGCAACTGTCATTGCATTGGAAGGCAAGCCGCTGGAAAAAGAAGTGAAGATAAATACTACAAGTGAAGAGTTCGGAAAAGAAATATACGTACAAATAGCTATTATTTCCGGACAATTCATTGCTTCTATTATTGATCCTAACGGTATCAACAAAGGTGGAATTCGCGTAAACGCTAAAGAAAATGAAAAATCAAAAGGTATTTTATATGAAACAATTAACGTATCTGGCGAGTGGCTTATTAAAATTTCAAATGATACAGGTGTGGGGGAAGTGATTATTAATACCCGCGAACGTTATAAAGAAAAATCAAAAATGAAAGAAAAAATAAAGCCAAAAAATAAAGAATATTAGATGCGCCGTACTTTTCTGATTTGTTGGATATTCCTTTTGGGATATTGTATCATGCCTCGAATGGGTTTCGCCTATGAAATCAAGGGCATTATTCACTTGGATGACTCCTGGCAGCGCGTTATTTATCTTTCGGCTATTCGTTCTTTTGACGATATCAATGCGGTGTCAGAAGATTTTATTATTAATGTTGCATCGATTGCAAGTGATGGATCCTTTATCATTAGTGGCGATCATTTACCCGATATAGATGGGCTTTATCGTTTGCACGTGTGCAAGCTCGGCGACCCTCCGGCGACTCTTTTTATAGGCGGACAAGAGGAAAATTATACGCATTTTGTAATGAATAACCGATCTCAACTCTCTTTTTATAATGAATATTTACTTTTTGATGGGGGTATAATAAAAGGCAATCATGCAAATGCACTTTTATCAGAGTGGAATGCTACTATGATTGAGTTTCGTAGTCCTGCTCAGGTGAATACTAAAGCGAACTGGGAATATAGACAAGAACAATTAAATCGGTATTTATATTATTTTGCAGATACATGCAGCAATGGGCTGGTGGCAATGCTGGCGCTACATCAGATCAATATTCAAGAGGATTATCCTCAAAGCGAACGTTTTTATAAAAATTTTCTTGACAAATGGAAAAAAGAATATGATACCTCTATTTACTACCAGGAATTGCTTCAACAGATAAAATTTGCGGGGTATAGAGAAGTGTCATTAGTGCCATTTATTATAATAGGCATCGTTTTAATAATATTGCTATTGATCGGAGCAAGAATATCGTTTCGTAGAAATACAAAAGAACCAAAGGAAGTAAATATTAAACAGCTTTCTATTCAAGAACAAAAAGTCTTGGATTTGCTGGTTTTAGGCAAAGCAAATAAAGAAATATCGAATGAAATGAATATAGAAGTAAGCACAGTAAAATCACACGTGAGTAGTATTTATAATAAATTGGGCGTCAAATCGAGGAAAGAAATTTATAATAAAAAAGGCAACAGTAATTGATTGCCTTTTTTATAAAATTTTATATACTTATTACATTACTAAAAGAAAAAACCTACCATCATTTTTTATAGGATGATTTTTCTGTTTCGCCTCGAGCAGGTTTAGAATCCCTCCTATCACTTGTCTCTTCCGTAACAGGCTTATTGTCAACAATTAAGGTATGAGGTGCGAAATTCATTCTGCTGCTTTTCCAGTTAGAAATGTTGATTTCAGTGTGAGGTGCTTGCAGCTTTTGTGGCTTGATGGTTTTATTAAATAATTGTAAATTTCTGAAAATATGAAGCCCCATATCCTCATAAGCCATTTTAAACGAACCCCAAAGATACGCAATCCAGATAATCCCTACAATTCCGACCACCAAAAGCAATGCGATCTGAAACTGCGGAGACTCCAAAACAGCGGCGATATTGTCAAAATTCAAACTTTGTTGAACAGAGTGTTCCACATATTGAATCCCCGACGATTGGGCAGCTGCCAAGAACGGTAGCCATGCAATTGATAATGAAAGAAATAGGCCCTTTTTCATAATGATAATTTTTCTCAAGGTGAACAAAATAAAGGCCTTCACACTAACAGATGGGTACTATGTAGAGGTGATTTTTTACATATTTGGTGTAAAGATACAAAATCAATTGAAAATTTGCAATTTATCGAAGAAAATATAATTTTTATCTATAAAAATGAAGATATTGAAATTTTAAATTTTGTTGTTTAGTATAAATGGATTCTGAAAATCTTTTCTTTCAAAAGAGAACAGCATTCGTATGGATTGTCTATTTTGACCCCGCAAAACAAGTTTAAATCGCAAAGCAAAGCCAATGAATCCAAGCGAACCAATCATCCAAATTCAAAACCTGAAAAAAAGCTACGGCAACACCCTTGTACTCAAAGGGATCAACCTTGACATTTATCCTGGACAAATCATTGGTTACATAGGCCCCAATGGCGCGGGTAAATCCACAACTATTCGCATCCTGACCGGTTTAGATGCTTCCTTTGAAGGGCAAGTGACCATCGCTGGGCTTGATATTCGAAAGCAATCGCTGGAAGTGAAAAAAATCATCGGGTATGTGCCCGAAAATGCTGAATTGTACGATGTATTGACGCCGATGGAATTTCTTTCGTTGGTGGGCAAATTGCATCATCTGCCGGATGCGACCATCCGAGAGCGTGCTACGCGAATGCTCCAATTCTTTGGGCTGGGTGATAATTTGGCTGACCGAATGGATACTTTTTCAAAAGGGATGCGCCAGAAAGTGCTACTCATATCTGGTTTACTGCATAATCCGCAGATTATTTTTCTGGATGAACCGCTTTCTGGGTTGGATGCTAATTCGGTGATTATGGTTAAAGAAATCATCAGTCGCCTCGCAGCCGAAGGCAAAACCATTTTTTACTGCTCGCACATGATGGATGTGGTCGAAAAAGTAGCACATCGGATCATTTTAATTACGGATGGACAAATCTTGGCGGATGGTTCTTTCAAAGAGTTGCAACAGCAAGAGGGCGATACTTTGGAGCGGATATTCTCACAATTAACTGGCAAAAGCAATATTGAAAACCTGGCAAATGAGTTTTTAAGTTCATTCGATCAATAATATAATAATAAGTAAATAATGACGAAGTTTTTAGTACAATTGGTAATGAGCCTAAAAGCGCTTTGGCGTTTTCTGAAAGTGGATAATGAACACTTGGAAGCCATTCTCACCGCCAAACTCACCATGGATACGCGTCGTACACGAAGTTTTCAGCAGAGCCATTCCCAGCAAAAAAAGAACCAGGCTTGGCTACCTGTATTTTTATATTTCATTATGGGTTTATTGTTTATGTTTTTTGTTACCATTTTTGAGGATCGAATGACAGGGCTTACGATCTATTTTGCGGCGTTTATGGTCATGTTTGCTATGACGCTTATTACTGATTTTACAGATGTACTCATTGATGTGCGTGATAATTTTATTATCCTGCCCCGCCCGGTGGACGACCGGACAATCACGGTGGCACGTGTTTTACATATCTTTCTGTATTTATTTAGTTTATTGGTGCCGTACGTTACGCCGAGCGCTATTTATTTACTTATTGTAGATGGGGTAAGCGGATTCTTTATTTTTTTATTGCAAGTATTACTTTCGGTACTTTTTGTAATATTTATCGTTAACTTACTCTATCTCTTTATCTTGCAAATTACTTCGCCGCGTCGTTTTCGGGAAATTATTAATTATTTTCAGATCGTTTTTTCCATTTTGATTTTTGGCTGTTATTATCTTTTACCCAGAATTATTGATTTTGCCGACTTCAAAGGCGCATCCATCATTGAAAGCGCTGCGGCGCCCTTTATTCCTCCGGTTTGGATCGCTTCGTTATGGCCTTTGATAATAGAAGGGAAAACAACCTTTATTTATTGGATGATGAGTGTGATGGCTATTTTAACGCCATTAATCTGCATTTATCTGGTAGGCGCTGTTTTAGCCAAAAATTTCAATCAAAAAATGATGGCGATTGGTGAAGGCAGTCGAGAAGAGACAGTGGAAGCAGTAAAAAAAGCTGCTCGCAAAAATAGCCAGATGCAATGGCTTTCCTCCAAGCTATGCGCATCGCCGGCTGAGCAAGTAGGGTTTGAATGGATTTGGATGATGACGCAACGCAGCAGGGATTATAAATTGCGCGTGTACCCTTCGTTGGGCATTATTATCATTTATTTTATTTACTTTTTATTACAAGGGCGCGGTAATTTACAAGAGAGAATTACGGAAATGCAAGGAGGTTACAGTTATTTAATTATGATTTACTTCTCTTCACTTGTAATATTAGGCGCGCT
>JANRME010000086.1:0-11922 GCA_033761835.1 Saprospiraceae bacterium | reverse complement strand
AGTTCTTTATTCAGGAATACGCACCAAAATTGCCGGAAACATTTAAAGAAAATGCTTTACATTATAATATGGCAGAATTATATTACTATACGCATCGTTTTGGGGAAGCACAGGAGCACCTGAATCAAGTGGCTTTTTCTGATTTGAATTATTACCTGGGGGCGCGGGTTTTATTAGCTAAAATATTTTACGAAACAAATGAAGAAGAAGCTTTACTTTCTTTAATATCTTCCTTTACTATTTTTTTAAAGCGCAACAAACAGATTTCTAATGATTTAAAACATACTTATTTAAATTTTTGTCAAATTTTATTTCAAATCGTTCGACGATCGCCTTCTCAGATGAATAAATTAAAAGATAAAATCAATTCTACTAAATTATTAACAGATCGCGCCTGGTTGGAAACTATTTACAATCAAGCTCAAAAACATTAAATATGTATACTATTTTTTAAGTGCCTGTTCTAAAATAACTATAACTTACATTTGAAATAAGCTGCTGATCTTTAATATTTTGCAAAATGGTCAATGGGAAATTATCAATGATCAATTGCTTAATCATTGGGTTCAATATGAATAAGCAAGTGTCCTATATTTGGTATTTCTTTTCTTAAAGTATCTTTTAGTTTATGCGATAAATCATGTCCTTCCTTTACAGTGATTTTTCCATTTACAATTGCGTGTAAATCAACATGATATTTCATACCCGCTTTGCGTATAAAACACTTCTCCGTGCCCAGAATGCCCTCCACAGTTAATGATTTTTCTCTTATTATATTAATCAAATCATCATAAAGATGCTCATCCATTATTTCTCCAAGGGCAGGTCTGAATATTAAATAACTATTATATAATATAAAAACGGAAGCAAATAAAGCAGCCCAATCATCTGCTGTTTCATAACCTTCCCCAAGAATCAGCGCGATAGCTATTCCAATAAAAGCCATTACGGAAGTAATAGCGTCACTTCTATGATGCCAGGCATCCGCCTTTAAAGAAGAACTATTTGTTTCTTTACTTTTTTTAATTACAAATTGAAAAGAAATTTCTTTCCATAAAATAATTCCGCCAAGCACAAGCAAAGTCCAGGGTTCAGGCGTTTTATGAGGTGTTTGAATATTATAAATACTTTCATAGGCTATTACAGTAGCAGAAGTAACAAGAAATGCAACTACAATAAAAGTGATTAATGGTTCAATTTTTCCATGCCCATAAGGATGATTTTCATCTGCAGGCTTATTGGCATATTTTAGACCAAATAAAACTAAAACAGATGAGAAAATATCGGTTGTTGATTCAATGGCGTCTGCAATCAAAGCATACGAATTTCCGAGAAACCCGGCAAGTCCTTTTATGAGCGCCAGACTGGCATTGCCTGCTATGCTGAAGTAAGTTGCTCGAAGGGCAGTCTTTTCGTTATTCATTTGCATAAGGCGGCATATAATAATTTCTGTTGTCGCAATAAAAATAGCCTATTCCGAACAATTATGAACAGACAAAAATCACCTTATGCTCGGAAGCATCCTCCTTGTTTTTTCAAGGGCGGCACGATGAGGTAAGAACCTGCATAAGTTTTCTATATAAATTCTATAGCATCTTTATTGAACTTATTCAGGTTAATTTCAAGTTTTACAGCAGCAAATTAAATGGCTTTAAAAGCTAAAAAGAGGACTGGTAATTATTAAATTTTTATTTCAGAATCTTCAAGCTTAAATCCAAACTCGTAGCGGAATGCGTGAGCGCACCTGCCGAAATGTAGTCCACACCGCTAAGGGCTATTTTGCGAACGTTATGGATGTTCACGCCGCCGGAAGCCTCTGTTTCAAAGCGTTTGTTGACGATTGCTACTGCTTCTGACAATAACGGCAATTCAAAATTATCAAGCATGATGCGCGTGACCTTACCGACTTCCAGCACTTCGTATAATTCCACCAGATTACGCACTTCAATAGTAATGCCTAAGTTTTGCAGTCCCTTTTCCTGTTTGTACACATTAACCTGTTCGATGGCTTGTTTGATGCCGCCGCAAGCCTCGATATGGTTATCTTTGATCATAAACCAATCGTACAAGCCATTCCGGTAATTGGTACAGCCACCGAGGCGTACGGCCCATTTTTCAAGGAAACGAATGAGTGGCGTGGTTTTGCGGGTATCGAGAATTGTTACTGGTAGATCTTCTACTTCAAATTTGAAGCGATTACTTAAAGTAGCAATGCCACTCATGCGTTGCATCGTATTCAGCACCAATCGTTCCGCCATCAGTAGGGCACGGGTATTGCATTCTACTTCAAAAGCGATGCCGCCATAGCTCATATCCACACCATCCTCCAAGTATTGCTGGAAAGTAGCATTTGGATCCACTTTTGCAAAAATCCGCTTGGCAACTTCAATACCTGCAATAATGCCAGGGTCTTTGACCAGCAGTTTGGCGCGGTCGCGAGTATCCGAAGGAATACAGGCCAAAGAAGTATGATCGCCATCGCCTACGTCTTCACGGAGTGCGCGCTCGATAAAATCGTCCAAAAGTATTTCAATTTCAGTGCCAAGGGTCATCTGAGCGTTTATATTTTGCATTGGTAAGTAACTGTTGAATGGATTATTGAGTGGCTGAATGAATGAAGTCTTCTATTCGGATCATCATTCAATTTTAAAACATCACCCCAAGTCGAATGATAATTCCATTCACTTTTCCTTTGGAATCTTCCTCTCGATTGCCTCGCTTGTCATCGAAAACGACGCCATTATCATCCGTCGCATCAGCAAATCCGATTTGGAAACCAAGTCCTCCAACTAACGAAGTGCTTTCCGAAAGACTATATTCTATACCGGCTCCGATGCCCCAAGAAAGGTTCAATCCATTTACTTCCTTGCGAATATTGATTTTTTCAGCGTCCTCGCCGACACCCCTGCCTTGAATCGTGCCACGTGCCTGCGATTTGAATCCAACAGTGATGCCAGGTTCTACATAATACCGCAGGTAGCCAAACTCACGCGTGCGAAGTTTTAAGGCAGCCGGAATTTCAACATACTGGATGCCGTATTTCAGATTGACACCAGCTGGCAAAGTATCGAGCGCGGAGCCAAGCCCAGAGCGCGTCCAGTAAGAACCGCCGAAATCGTATTGCAAAGTACCGCCGTGATTAAATCCGAAACCCAAGCCGGTAGAAAAAGCATAATTTTCGCGGAAATAGAATTCTGCGTTCATGCCGAGTTTGAGTCCCAGATTCGTGCCGCTGGGGTTGATGCGGTTGTCGCTGGTGTTCATCCAGGAAAAAACGGGGCTGAGTTGAAAGCCAAAACGAATATCCGTTTGCGCCGAAGCCAATGTCTGCAAGGCAAATAAAAATGCGGCGATCGCTACAATTTTTTTCATCATTCGATTGTTTTTGGTTTTGAATTTTGTCATTTGACCAAATAGTGACTCAATAGAACGTGAATTACAAATGTTTAAGTGCAACTTTACAGCAAAGTTAGTGCTTGGACAACAAAAAATGCTGCTTTTGATCGTATGAGTTGTAAAAAAGGTTTTCTTTTTTTGTTTTTTTTGATGCTTCTTATCATCGCCTGCAATCAAGATGGCGCGGATGAAAAAATACCCAACGTCTCGGATATTGAAGTAAAAACCGAAATTCGCCGCTTTGATCAGGTATTGTTTTCGTTGGATACCAATAATATAGAAGCAAGCCTGGCGCAATTAGAAGCGGACTATCCTGATTTTAGCAAAATTTATTTTGGGCAAATTCTTGGCTCAACCGATTCACTCCTCGCGCCCGAAGGGCATCCGACTTACGTAAAAGGCTTTATTCGTTACCCAAGCGTTCGACAGTTGTACGATACCACACAAATTATTTTTGCTGATTTTTCTGAAATAGAACGGCAATTTCAGCAAGCTTTTCAATTTTTAAAATATTATTTTCCCAATCGCCCGACGCCGGATGTTACCACTTTTATTTCGGAATATTCCGTTGCGGCTTTTATTTATGGCGAAGACCAATTAGCCGTAGGGCTCGATCTTTTTTTGGGTGAACATTATCCTTATCAACAGTACAATCCTGGCAATCCTAATTTTTCTGAGTACTTGGTGCGCACATTCAATAAAGAGCATTTGGTGGCCAAAACTTTACAGCCATTAATTGATGAAATATTAGGCGAACCTACAGGAAATCGCCTAATAGACATGATGATACATAATGGGAAGGAATTATATGTTTTGGATAAACTCTTGCCTTACACGCCGGATAGCGTTAAATTGGAAGTTAGTTCTCAACAAGTCAAATGGCTGGAAGACAATGAACTGGAAATGTTTGCTTATTTTTTGAAAGAAAAATCGGGTTCTTCCACTCAAAACTTATTGTATTCCACTGATTGGCAGGACATTCGGAAATATGTAGAATACAGCCCCAATTCGCCTGGGATGCCTGAAGAAGCACCGGGCCGTACTGCCAACTGGCTTGGCTGGCAAATTGTAAAAGTTTATATGAAACAATTCCCAGAAACGACGATGCAGCAATTGATTGACTTGAAAGATGCGCAGAAGCTGCTGGATGACTCTAAGTACAGACCGAAAAGGTGACTCAGAGACCAATGAGCGAAATGATGAGGCGGGGGTTCAGGAATAAAAATATAAATTTTTAACAAAATTAGGACAACAAAAATACACTATAGCAGCATAAAACTAAAACACCTTAACACCGTCGTACAACTTTTCGTAAATTGCAGAATAGTTCAGGAAACACTAAACAATGAGCAAACGAGCAATACCCTTAGTTGATTTATCAAAGTTTGTAAATGGCACGTCGGCGCAGCGTGTTGAATTTGTAGCCGAATTAGGTAAGGCATTCCACGAGATTGGTTTCGTCGGCGTTATCAATCATGGCGTCCCAAAGCAATTGATTGATGATTTTTACAGCGCTTCCAAAGCCTTTTTTGCTTTGCCAGAAGCAACGAAACGTAAATACGAAATCGCTGGACTTGCTGGGCAACGCGGTTATACTTCTTTTGGAAAGGAACACGCGAAGCAATCAAAAGTGGCGGATTTGAAAGAATTCTATCAGTTAGGACAAGAAGTGACCGACGGAGACCCCGTCAAAGCTAAATATCCTGACAACGTACACGTAGTAGAGGTACCCGAATTTACGAACCTTGGCATCCAATTGTATAAAGCATTTGAAAAAGCGGGTGCTCAATTGCTACGTGCGATTTCGATTCATTTGGGTTTGAATGAAGATTATTTTGATAAAAATATCCACAACGGCAATAGCATCTTGCGCGCAATTCACTATCCGCCTATAATGCAAGAGCCTGCTTCCGCGATTAGAGCCGAACAACATGAGGACATTAACTTAATTACTTTACTCGTGGGTGCATCCGCAGGCGGTTTGCAGTTGTTAAGTAAGGATAACGAATGGGTAAACATTATGCCCGAAGAAAACGAGATTGTGATTAACGTAGGCGATATGCTGCAACGATTGACCAATAATTATCTGAAATCCACTACGCACCGAGTAGTCAATCCACCGCGCGAGGAGTGGTATTTGCCGCGCTTATCTATTCCGTTTTTTTTGCACCCGAAGAGCGAGATGGATTTGAGTTGTTTGTCCGCTTGCGTGAACGAGTCGCATCCATTGGCTTATGAGCCGATTACCGCCGGAGAATATTTGGACGAACGCTTACGCGAAATCGGATTAAAGAAATAAATTCGCAGTTTTTGTGAAAATCTCTTTAAACCTTGCGAAAATTGCTGTATCTTAATATATATGATTTTTGAAAAGCTTTTTTACAACCATCAAATTTTTTAATTATGACAACCATTTTATTGTTCACGTTGGGCGGCACCGAGTGGCTGGTGATCTTAGTTGCAGTGGTGCTTTTGTTTGGTGGCCGAAAAATTCCCGAACTGATGCGCGGTATCGGAAAAGGTATTCGGGAGTTCAATGCGGCTCGTTCTAATGTAGAATCAGAACTGAAAGAAGGTATGCGCGAAGAAGATCGCAAACAGATTGAGGAAAAAGCAGATAAATAATATAATTATAAAATTTTGATTACCAATCTCTTATTGTCTTTAAATTGACAAATAAGGATTATGGTCTAATGTTTTGGGTCAAGCATAAACAATTTTTATCATGTTAGGTGGAACAGAATGGCTGGTGATTTTTTTTGCTGTGCTGCTATTATTTGGCGGCAAGAAAATCCCCGAGTTGATGCGTGGCATTGGCAAGGGTATTCGGGAGTTCAATGCGGCTCGCTCTTCGATTGAATCGGAATTGAAGCAAGGAATGCGAGAGGCAGAATTGCAACATCAACGGCAGCTTGAAGAACAAAAAAAGCAAATCGAAGCGCAGCAAAAGCAAATCGAGGAACAGCAGAAACTCTTGCAACAACAGGAGGAACCGAGTTCGAGTGAAAACTAGGGACTAATTGGAAGCCAGAAGTCGGACATCGGAAGTCAAAACGAATTGAAAAACAATGAATTACTTGGTTTGATATACATCTTCATCCATTGAAAATGGTATAAGGATGTACTAAAAAATAGGAGTCATCCTAACCTCAAAATTCAAGATGACCCCCATTGTGCATTTATCGGCGGCGGAAGAATCCGCTCAACATTTTCATGCCCATGCTCGCCACTTCGTCCATAATACTGCCATCACCATCCTGATCAAGAAAGCGCGTAACAAGCGCCATCGTTGGATTTTGATTGGCTTGTTGTGTCCTGGTTTGCGTTAGCAATCCTGCCAAATCTGCCACATTCAAACCCTGCTCTTTTTTGGTTTTGCCCAAAACGCCCATCACCACTGGTGCTAACAGTGTCATTAAGTTATTCACTTTGCCAGAATCCATTCCGCTCATTTGCCCAATCATATTGGCAGCGCTGCTTTGGCGGTCACCCAGCAAATGCCAGAGGATACCGGCGCCATCTAATGCTTTTTGGTTAGAAGGTTGTTGGTTGCCAGAAAGCATCCCTACCACATCATCCAAAATGCCACCGTCGTGGTCATTTTCTAAGGCATTGTTGAGTGCATTTGCGCCTTCCGGGGTAGAGGCATTTTTCGCCAAAGCACTAATTAAAGTAGAAACAATACCTTCCGTAGCTGCTTCGGTTTTTTCGTGATCTTCTCCACCTACTTGTTTGCTTAGAAAATCGACCATATTATCTGAAAATTGACCTTTCAAGAGATCCATCAAATCCATTGCCATATTCTTTGTTTTTTTGGAAATGAGCAAAATTGTTTTCGGTGCTGAAAATAAAGATTTATCATCAGAATCGAGGAAAAAAGAATCGAGAATTCTTGTACTTAATTTTGTAAGAATTGAGCATGCAAGCTAAAACCCTTGCGTAGCAATAAAATGCGTTCCGTTACATTTTTTTAAGTCGAATAATCATTCCTGGCTTCAACATTTGTTTGCCTGGAATCTGATTCAAATGCTCCAGATCCCCGAGGGTCACGCCCGGCAAGCGATTGGCGATGTCTCTCAGGCGTTCTCGCCTTTTGACGGTGTACTGAACAAAGCGATCCATTAAGAATGCCTCTTTTGCAGGTAAATTGGCAATGGCGGTCTCGGGCAAAGGTAAGTTTGGAATCGGCGTTTCAGGCAATAAAGCTACTGGCTCCAATTTTTTTATGCGGAATTTTTGTAATTCTTTTGGAATGTAAATCAGCAATTTTTGCCCGGCTAATATTTTACTGGTTTTCAGTTGATTCCAAGCTTTCAGTTGGTACACCGAACAATTATAATACCTTGCAATTCTTTCCAAGGTCTCGTCCTCGTCTACTGTATGCGTATATTTGATGTAGTTGGCATTCAAATCTTCTTTGGTACGAGTGACCAAAATCGGCGAAGATTCTATTGAGGTATAACGCGTATCAGGTCTTTGCGATTCTAAATAGTCCTTAAAAGCAGCCATCACGCGCTTCGGCAGCGTTAAGGAATGTCCATTTTCATCGGCGGGGATAAACCCTTTGCGATAAACAGGATTTAATGATTCCAACACTTCAATGGGAATTTCTGTGTGTTGAGAAAGCTCTTCAAATTTGAATTCATCATAAACAATAATTGTCTCGGTGATCTGCAAATCCAGTGAAGGGTAAGCAGGTGTCAAGTCGTGATCTTCGTAATGATGCATCAGATATGTTGCAGCGATGAATGCCGGCACATAGTTTCTGGTTTCACGTGGTAAATAACGACGAAGCCTCCAGAAATCTTTACTACGCGAGCGCTTGATGGCCCGACTTACGCGCCCGGAACCACTGTTGTAAGCGGCCAGCGCGAGCGACCAGTCATCAAAACGTTTATACAAATCTCCCAAATATTCCATAGCTGCGACGGTTGATTTTTCTGGGTCGCAGCGTTCATCCACATATAAGTTGATTTTCAATCCGTATTCTTTGGCGGTAGGTGCCATAAATTGCCACAAACCTACAGCGCTTGCGCGTGAAACTGCTTTAGAACTCAGCGCTGATTCTACCACGGATAAATATTTTAGGTCGAGCGGCAGGTTATGTTCTTTTAAATGCTTTTCAAAAATCGGAAAATAGATAACGCTTCTACCTACAATTTCTTCTGCTTTTGGGCGATTATTGATCAAATAAGTTCTCAGATAACTTTTCACCACAATATCATAACGCGGCGGAACAACCTCGCTTTTCATGTCTTTGAGGCGCTTTATGATAACCGCCTCGTCCAAATTCACATTGGCATAAGAGACTGGTATGCAATAAATTAGGAGGGAAACTGCTGATGTGGTGATAAACTTACGTAAATGTGATGGCTCCATATTAAGATTAAGATAAATTTCTAATAACGCAGGTTCGAAAAATGTTATTTCGAGTTTTGCTAATTTTCTCAAAAAAATTATGATTCTGCAAAGATAACAAAATAAATGATGCCGGCAACCTCTAAGTGTTAAAGTACACTATCCAATACGTATTTGGAAAATGCCAATAAGTCACTTTCTTGAAACTGGTTTGCCATCAATTGCAGCCCAATTGGCAATCCATTCCTGTGATTTCCAACGGGTAAGCTAATGGCTGGCATTCCAACCATATTAGCTTGTACCGTAAAAATATCTGCCAAATACATCGCCACCGGATCATCCATTTTTTCACCCAAATTCCATGCAGTAGTCGGCGCAGCAGGCATCAAAATAAAATCGAAATCCTGCAAAATTTCTTTGGTTTTATCAAAAATCAAGCGACGCACTTTTTGCGCTTTACTGTAATAGGCATCGTAATATCCGGCGCTCAACACAAATGTTCCCAATATAATTCGTCGTTTTACCTCATTGCCGAATCCTTCGGTACGACTTTTTTTATAGGTTTCTTCAAGGTTTTTTGCATTTGGACTACGGTAGCCAAAACGAATGCCATCGTAGCGAGACAAATTAGAAGAAGCTTCTGCTGTGGTCAATACATAATAGGCCGGAATAATATATTCGAGCAAATCAAAATCTACCGCTTCTACCGTATGCCCTTCGTTTTTCAACTTTTCAATCAGCCCAAAGGCAGCGCTTTTGATGCCTTCATCCAGCCCTTTACTATCCATTGCTGTTTTTAAATACGCAATTTTTGATTTTTTGTTACAGTTTAACATTTGAGAGTATGCAGGTACCGGTTTTTCGCTTGCCGTACTATCAAATTCATCTGCGCCTGCCATAATTTCTAATAGCAGCGCTGTATCTTCAACCGAATGCGCGAAAACGCCAATTTGATCGAACGAAGAACCATACGCCAATAAACCATAACGCGAAATGCGTCCATACGTCGGTTTCATGCCAATGACACCGCAAAACGCCGCAGGTTGCCGCACCGAACCGCCTGTATCCGTACCCAGTGCCGCAAGGCAAGTATCTGCTTGCACCGACACCGCTGCGCCTCCCGAAGAACCGCCTGGGACTTTGGTTAAGTCTGCTGCATTTTTTACAGGCCCATAATGCGAATTTTCATTCGTCGAACCCATCGCAAATTCATCGCAGTTAGTGCGCCCGATAATGATGCAATCCTCTGCCAGCAAGCGTTCTACCGCCGTTGCCGAAAAAAGTGAGGTAAAGTTTTCCAGAATTTTTGAACCTGCTGTTACTTGGTGATCTTTGTAACAAAGTACGTCTTTGATCGAAAGCACCATGCCAAACAAACGGCCCACCGACGCTGGATTTGCTTTGAATTTGGCGTCCAGATTCTCCGCTTTTTGCAAGGCCTCCTCCCCGAAAACTTCTACATAAGCGTTTAAATTTTTCGCTGCCTCAATTTTTGTAAGATAGAAATTGACTATATCAACAAGGGTAGTTTCGCTGGAATGCAATGCGGATTGAATTTGTAGAAGGGAAGTGTATTTTGGCACAGTTCGTTATTTTAATAGAATCGCAAAAATCGCTCATTTTTTCCAAAAATGTCTATTTGCCTATTTTAGATGTACTTTTTTATCTAAAAAATCTCCGAATTCCAAGGCGGCTCGTTCGATTAATTCCATTGTATTTTCATCAGGAGATTGAAAGAAATTGAATTCTATCAAAACTTGCTCTTTTTTCACCATTCGCTTCCAGATACCCATGATCTGGCCGTTGAACAGAATCATCGGCCGAAAAACGCCATTATTAGAAACCGTCTTTGTATGATGCTCAAAAGGAAGAATCGCCCTTCTATCCTTATAACTAATGAAATATTCATCAAAAGCAGGCAACAAAAACACCGAAGGTTCATCCATTTTTGGAATACGGATGGAATCAGAAAACCAATATATCTGACTATCAATCGTTTCTGAAATAAAATTCGATTTCACCATTTCCAAAGCATTTCTGGCATCTGAAATAGTTAATCCTGACCACCAGCCAAAATCCTGCAAGGTCGCCGGCCCGTGGCTTAAGAAATATTGCTTAGCAAGTTTGCCCAATGCCTCTTCTTTGCTCAATAGCGTTTTTTTAGGGACGCGCTCTTCGAGCAAGGCGTAGGTTTGTTTGTTGCCCTTGGCTTTACCGCTGCAAATCAACCCATCCAATTCTGCTAAAGCAAAAATATGCGCAGCACGGTTATTTTCTCTGACGGAAATTTGCGATTGCTCCAATAACTGCATTAGGTCTTCTCGTGTTAAATGTTCGCCACGAGCTAAGGCATTCGTAATAACTTTATTGCATTTGGAAACAGCTGCTTCGTGCAGTTCCAATTCCTTATGCCTGGAGTTCATCGCTTTTTTAATTTGTGGTGCAGTCAATTCTAATATCCAATAAATATCATCTGAGGATACAAGATGCCACGTTGGTCGCAACAAATGTGTGCGTAGCACTTCACCTCGATCCATCGCTGCTTCTATCGCTTTATCTTTGCTTTTAGGCAACCGCACTCCCAAAGCCCACTTCAACATCGGGTAATCCTGCGCCTGCATAGCGCCCATCCACGCCGCCAAATCTTTGGCAGATTGAAAATTACTTGCTGCGATTTGTTGATTCATCAGTCTTATCTGGGTGATTTCGGCAGGGCTCATGCGGGAATTATTATTTCTTTTTACTCGACTTCTTTTTTGCTTTTTCTACGTTTTCCTGTACCCGAACCTCAACAATCTTACTCACCAATTCATAAGGAATGGGTTGATCTAAAGGAAATTTTACAGAGCCTTTGGCGCTCTCATAAGCAGACAATTCTTTTTGGAAATGCTCAATTCCTGATGGGGTCGGGTAAAATCCGATATGATTTTTAAAAGCAGCAAAGTGAACCAAATTGCCATGAAATTTAAAAGTTGGAATTTGATAATTGATCGCCTCTTCTGCCTCTGGTGCCGCTTTTTGAATGGTTTGTCTCAATTGCTCCAAAACTGGTTGAATGGTCTCTGGTTGCAAAGCTATATATTCGTCAATATTTGAAAACGAAGCTTTTGGTTGGTCGGTCATAATAGTTCAGGTTTTAATGGCAGTAAAAATAAAAAAACATCTAAT
>JANRME010000085.1:0-9844 GCA_033761835.1 Saprospiraceae bacterium | reverse complement strand
CCATTTTGCGATCAAACACCGCATTTATCTTGCTGCTCTCCAAGCTGCCTGGGACAAACTCGCTCAACTTAAAGGTCATTCTGTCAATGAACTCAATTTTCAAAATTTATGCGCTGCGTAATATCAGTTAATAAAATAAATGAGTGATTATTGAAAAATGAATACTGCGTGTCCGTCGAAATCTCTGACTAAGAATGCCTTTGTCGTTTTCAATGTGGGTATTTCAATTGGCACGATTCCATTCGAAATGAATTGACAATTAGCGTCTTGCAGGCGTTTGTAAACCTGCTCAATGTTGCTCACGCGAATGCTCGTGTGCCAGTGCCAAAGGTCGGTTGCCTTGCTATCGGCTGGATAATTTCGACCGCCGGGCGGCGCGAGGTAATCCAGAAATTCTACGCCAAAACCTTGTTGCGCGTGCAAGCCCGTGATAATCAAATGCGCGCCAAAAACCTGGTTCAGATGTTCTTGCTCGGAGCCATAGTTTTCGCTGTTGCCAGCAATTTTCAAGCCCAGTAAATTTTGGTAAAAATTCAATTGCTCATCGGTATCGTCAATGCCAATCGCGGTGTGGTCAATGCCCAGGAAGAGCTTGTCCGTTGGTGTTTGCCATTTGGAATTGCCTTTTTCTTTTGGGAAGTGAATGATTTCCAGATTGTGCCCGTCCGGATCGCGGAAGTAAAAAGCGCTGATGCCCGCCGCTGCCGGAAGATACGCGGGTAAGGTCTGCGGCGCGGTAGAAACGTGCTGAACTTTGGCTTGTCGCAATTTTTGATACGCTGCATCCATATCGCGCACCACGATGGCGATGTGCTGAAACCAAAGGTCGTTGCTCCGCGAATTGGCTGGAATGGCCCGCTCTTCTGATGCGGTTTCAAATTCGAGCAATTCGATCAATTCATCGCCCAGCTGCAATTGCACCGCTTTTAGTGAAAGCGTAGTATCTTGAATACCAAACAGTTGTTGCAATGTTTTGCCTTTTAGTTCGTATTCATTTACTTTTTTGAAAGTTAGTGCTTGTTCGTAAAAAGGCAGGATTTTGTCCAAATCCGACACCGTGATACTCACTTGCGCCACCTGGCGGGCGGTTTGCGCCCAAATTACAAGACATGAGAAGTTCAGGGCAGCTACGAGTAGCCACCGGTTTATTCGTTGCATGATTTTTTGATTTTTTTAAGACTTCAGGAATCGCATCAAGAAGCCTTGTGTTCGATTTCCTTTGCCAAAAAATAGCCAATAACGGTTCTTAATAATCCTATGACTGTCAAGCTGATAAGTTCTTCCAATTCTGGTTTTAGCATGGTAGAAAGAATATCGGATACGATGTAAAAGTCCAAACCCAACAGGATATAATTTCCCACAACGGGCCGGAGTTCCAGTAAATTGACACGCTCTATTTTTCGTCGTAAATATTTCCATTCACTGATTATAAAACCTATGATTCCTTTTGCAAAGCCCGTCAACAGGACAATCGCGCTGATGATTTCTACAAATTCGATCACGTTTTCAAGAATGGGCGCTTTCATTGATAATAATTCCATGATATTTTTGATGCCAGATTTTAGATAAATTTCTTATTTTATCCAATCCAGTTTTCAGAATCACGACCCACTTTTGTTTGTACATCTACGACAGCGTTCAATCTTTCGATCAGATGATCGCCTACCCGCAGGGCGTTTGCCATAGCTGTAAGGGAAGGATTCACCGCGCCGCTCGAAGGGAAAAAGCTGGTATCAACGACGTACAAATTGTCCAGATCATGCGCCTTGCAATTCAAATCCAGCACCGAGTTCATCGCATCCGTGCCAAAACGACAAGTGCCCGTCTGGTGGGTCACGCCGCCGTTACCCAACTTGAAGCCGAAGTATTTGGTGGTACCCGCCACGCCGTCCATTTCCGCCACTTTGTCCATGATGTTGATGAGCTTTTGGCGCAAGCGATTATAGGCTTCCAGGTTGTTTTGATGGTAACAAACTTGGATGCTGCCGTCCGTTTTGGCAATAACACGATTATTTACAAATGGTAAATCTTCAGCTGTAATAAAGAAATCAATAATATGATTAGCATAATATTCTAAATTTTTACCATTTAATGTTAATTCATCGCCCAACGCATCGATCAATAATTGCGGATCGGCTTTGCCCATCAATTGAATCGCGCCTAATGGATATTTGGAATCTTCAGCATTGTGATAGAAATCAGGAATCAAAAATGCTTTCTGGAACGCCGAAGGATTTTCTTTGGCAGAATACGCCAGCACCACGCCGTTATTGTGAATCATTAAATTTCGACCAACCAAACCGGAGCTATTCGCCAGTCCATCAGGGTGTTGTTCATTTTTGGAACGCAGGAGTAATGCCGCTGAATTAATTGCACCACAGGAGACAACTATGATGTCAGCGCTAAATGTTTCCGTTTCACTATTATGATCCACCACGACTTGCCTTGCTACGCGCCCCGTGCTGTCGGTTTCGATACGCATCGCCTTGCGATTGGTCAGGAGGGTCACATTTGGGTGTTCCAAAGCGCCTGTAATGCCTATTGAGTGTGAATCTGCTTTAGAACCTGTCGGGTCGGGGTAGCCATCGTATAAAGTCAAATGCACCTTATCGCTGCCTTCCGGCAATTTCACAGCCAGTGGAATCGGCGTGGGGTTATATCCTTGTTTTTTTACCAAATTATTTACCTCCTGCATCCTGGGTTCAAATGGCAAAGGCGGCTGCGGATAAGGTTTTTCGGCTGGTGGTTCGGTTGGGTCAACGCCGCGCTGCCCCCGCGTATGATACAAATATTCTGCCTGGGTGTAATATTTTTCAAAATCATGATATTTCAAAGGCCAGGCAGGTGAAATACCATCATAATGATACACCTGTTCAAAATCGCTTTCGCGTAGGCGGAGCAAAGCGCCACCGTACATTTTGGTATTACCGCCTACAAAGTAGTGCTGGTAAGGCGAGAAGGCATTGCCATCCTTATCCTGCCACATTTCTGTGGTTTTATAGCGCCCTTTGGCAACCGCCCAGGGATCCCAGTTTTGGACTTCTTTTGGTAGAAAATCACCTCGTTCGAGGATGAGAATTTTCTTGCCAGTTGGAGCTAATCGGTAGGCAAGCGTTCCTCCGCCAGCGCCCGTTCCAATGATGATGATATCGTAATGATTCATTTTTTGTTGTTTTTATGCTTCTTGTGTTCAGGTGCACGCCTTGACGGACATAAGCACACGAACACATCGTACCTGAACACGATATTACTCAATAATAAATTTGCTATTAAATCCGCCGAAGCCATCCAGTTCCCGGAAGAGGTTGGTGGGGTCGGGCGACCATTGTTCCTGATTGATTAAGAATTTGTAACGGTATATGCCTTTGGGCAGCATCGGATATTGTATCCGCCATTTGCCATTTTCAGTTTGCTGTAAGGAAATTTCGTGTGCGCTCCAATTGGTGAAATCACCGGTTGCTACTGCCTGTGCCGCTTCATGCTGGTGTAAATGAAATTCAATAACTTTCTTTTTGTAATTAATGACGGGTGTAAAAAACGCTGGCAATTCATGATGTTCCACCTCGGCAGCATACACTGCGCTCAGCGGATGCACGACACCGTAGCCTTGTCGCTCCGTCGGCGCATTTTCCAATTTTCGGGCAGTTCGTAGCAAAATTTCTCGCACTGCTGCCGGTGTCAATGATGGATTGGCTTCCAACATTTGCGCCACGAGGCTGCTCACAATCGGTGCGGCAAAGGACGTGCCATCGGCGTGTTGGTAATGCGCGGAAATCAGTTTCCGGTTTTCAATTGCTTGCCAAACTTTTTGCCGAATGGTTGTTATTCCCTGATTTACAAGCTTTTGATCGAACCCAATTTCAGCTGCCAGGTTTGCAAACTTCGTTTTGAAAAGCCCATCGTCTTTTGTATTTGCCAATTCAAAAAGCGCGCTTGCTACTTGCTGTTCCTTTGTTTCTGGTAAAATCGGCGCTGGAATCCAAATCGCAGGTGCAATCAATTCTGGTTTGTGCGTGCCATCTATTGTTTCTCCGAATGTCGAGTGATACAAGCTGTAAGTAAGCGGATGTAGGGTGTTTTGATCATCCAAACCGCCAACGGTGATGGTATGTGGGCTGTTTGCAGGCGCTTTCAAGGCGGCGTTGTCGTCATTTCCGGCTGCCACGATTACCACGATTCCAGCCCCAACGGCCGCTTCAATCGCTTGATCTACCTCGTTTTCTTTGTAGGAAGTTGCCCAATCGTCGGTCACCGACAAATTGAGGATGTTGATATTATATTTTTCTTTGTTTTCAATCGCCCAGCGAATTGCTTTGGCAATATTTTCACCTGTAATAGCGCCTTTTATATCGGTAACCTTCAACAAAACCAGCTTCGCTTCAGAAGCCAAACCTTTGTACATTCCACCCGAAAGCTTGCCGTCGCCGGCGCAAACAACCGAGGTCATCGTGCCATGCCAACTTGAAATGGGAGGCTGGAAGTCGGAAGTTGGAAGATTGGAATTTGTAATATCTATAATTTTTAAAATACGTCCTTCCAAATCAGGATGCAGGTAGAAACCGCTATCAATAAAGCAGATCGTCACGCCTTTACCCGTGTAATGCGGATGCGCCATCAAACGGGTCGGGATAGGCAAAATTTTGTAACCATTGATTTCCGTGCCCATTCCATTGCCTTTCAAAGCCGCCCAGGCATCCAACTGCGCCTGATCCACGCAGCGCGCGCAAGCCCCTTGCTGAGGTGTCCAACCCGGCGCTTCCTCTTGCAATGCTTCCAGAATTGGCGCATCGAAAGCGCTCCCGAATTCGTGGAGTAGTTTTTTATAATCGTGGTGACAAATTGGACAGGTCATGGTGTTTTTCGTTTGTTTCATTTTTGATGACACAAAATTGCACCAATGGGCAAGCCAAAGTTGTTACCTGCGTAACACCGAACAGAAATATCCACCTATGTCAGGAAACAAACGACCAACAGCGTCGTGGAGGAGACAGATGAGAAAAGGGAGACTTAGGGATTTGGAGACTTGAGACTTGGAGATGGAGGGAATGAGCGATGAAGTACAAGCCTAATTCAAAAAATTGGCATCGAGTACCCAAAATTTGCCCTGCCCGATTTCAATTTTGCCTTCACGTTCAAATTCATTGAGCGTCACAGCGACGGTTTTGCGAGAAGTAGCGATCAGGCTCGCCATCTCTTGCTGAGTGAAGGAGTGTTCAACTAAAATTCCTTTTCCTTTAGGGCAAGGCCTGCCGTACATATTCTTCAAGTCTTTGAGTAGCTCAATGAGGCGTTTGTTGGCGTCTTTGAAAAAGAGAATCTCGAGTCGGCGCTCCAATTTGCGGATGTTATCGCCAATTTTTTTGTGGATTTCCCGGCTAAAGGGCACATAATCCCGCGCCAGTTCGCGCGCTTTTTCTACACTCATTTTACAAACCTGCGTCCCCTCTTCGGTTGCCTGCGCAAAATCATGGTGCGACATCTGCCCCAGGAATGCCATTTCACCCAAGATTTCACCTTTCGACAAATAGGTTTTTACATTCTCATTGCCCTCATCATCATAATAACCGACTTTTACTTTTCCATTTACAACTAAAAAAATTTCTTTCGCTGTTTCATTCGGCAAAAAAAGAAAATCATTTTTATGGTAAGACATTGGCGGGTTATGCTTTACATGGTCGGCATATTTATAAGGACACAGGACTTCAAACAAGTCCACTTCGTCGAAATACCAAATTTGTTTCATGGCGTGAGGCTTTGGGTTCCGTATAGTTTTGGGAAATCTTGTTCAAAATTAAGAAAACACCATTAAATATAAGAAAGATTTAATAGCGCTTTCTTCCAACATTAAAATCCAAGTACATCTTGCATCGTAAAAAATCCTTGCTTGCCTACAATCCATTCTGCTGCTGCAATTGCGCCCAAAGCAAAACCCTCGCGGGAATGGGCCTCGTGGGTGATTTTGATCGTATCAATCGTTGAATGGTAAGTTACTTCATGCGTACCAGGAGCAGGGTCTATGCGTTTGGAAATGATCGTTAATTCTTCAGGATTATTGGTTTCGTGATTGACCCATTGCGTTTTGCGCTCGATTTCATTCAGAATATCTTTCGCCAGAGAAATCGCCGTACCACTCGGTGCGTCAAGCTTTTGCATATGATGAGTTTCTTCTATTTTTACTTCGTATTGCGGTTGCCCATTCATCATTTTCGCTAAATAACAATTTAAAGCAAAAAATAAATTCACTCCAATACTAAAGTTCGTTGCCTGAATCATCGCACTACCTGTCTGTTCACAAATTTGTCGGGCTTCCGAAAGTTTGTCTAACCAGCCCGTCGTCCCCGTAATTACTGGCAATTTTGCTTCCAGGCATTTTTTTATATTTTCAAAAGCGCTTTCTGGCTGCGAAAATTCAATAGCTACATCCGCTTTTTGCAAGTTCTCTTTTGTAAAATCTTGCAAATTATCTTTATCTATAATTAAAACAATATCATGTCCTTTTGTCTTTGCCAGGCGTTCAATCGTTTTGCCCATTTTACCATAACCAATCAGTGCTATTTTCATTGACCATTAATAATTTATCATTTACCAAAATCAACCCTTCAAACTTTATTCACCTTTCAGCATCAAATGTGACTTTTTGAAAAAGCTGCGTCTTAACAACAGATTAAAACACAGCTCTCTCTTTTTTAATCTAAATGCAAATTTATATGGTCGCCCTTTTGGATTATCCCGAAAGGGTTTCCTTTTTCTATCCGTTGAACATTTTTCGTTTGAAATTTACTACCTAACTAAGTCACCAAGTCTCTTATTCACTAAGTCCATTGCCCCCTCGGCTTCACTTTCCCGCTACCAACTTTCGAAGTTCATTCAACTTCATCATACACTCAATTGGCGTCATTGCGTTTAAATCCAGATTTAATAATTCGTCTTTTAATTGTTGTGCAGCAGGGTCGTTTGCCTCAAAAATACTCAATTGAATTGGGTCAGAAATCTGACGGGTATTGGGCTTTGTGGCTTTGATTCCATTGCCATTCGCTTCGATGGATTTTTGTTCCATTTGCATCAGAATCTGCGCTGCGCGTTCCACAATCGTTTTAGGCATCCCCGCCATTTTCGCTACATGAATACCAAAGCTATGCTGACTGCCACCGGGTATTAATTTTCTTAGAAATATTACTTTTTGCCCCACTTCTTTAGTGGCAATATTATAATTGCGAATACGTGTAAATTTCTCTGCCAATTCATTTAGTTCATGATAATGCGTGGCAAATAATGTTTTCGGACGCGCTACGCCATTATTATGTAAATATTCCGCAATCGACCAAGCAATAGAAATACCGTCATACGTGCTCGTGCCGCGCCCAATTTCATCCAATAATATTAAACTCCGATCCGAAATATTATTCATAATACTCGCCGTTTCATTCATTTCCACCATAAAAGTGGACTCTCCCGAGGAAATATTATCAGATGCACCTACACGTGTAAAGACTTTATCCAAAATCCCAATTTTCGCGCTCGCTGCTGGTACAAAACTGCCCATCTGCGCCAGTAGACAAATCAGCGCTGTTTGGCGTAAAACCGCTGATTTTCCTGCCATATTCGGGCCCGTTATCATCAAAATTTGTTGATCTTCACTATCTAAATAAACATCATTCGGCACATAACTTTCACCCAATTCCAATTGCTGCTCAATCACCGGATGTCGCCCTTCTTTGATATCAATAATTAAAGAATCATTCATTTCTGGTCGGCAATAATTAAATTTTTCCGCCACTTTTGCAAAAGCAATCTGACAATCCAATCGCGCGATTAAATTCGCATTATGTTGAATCGGTTGAATATAATCAGAAATCGTCAATACCAATTGCTCAAACAACGCTGTTTCTAATTCTAAAATCCGTTCCTCCGCCCCCAGAATCTTGGTTTCCAGCTTTTTTAACTCATCGGTAATGTAGCGTTCACCGTTGGTGAGGGTCTGTTTGCGCGTCCATTCAGGAGGGACTTGATTTTTATACTTATTGGTCACTTCCAAATAATAACCAAACACCGTATTAAAGCCAATTTTAAGGCTGGAAATGCCCGTGCGTTCTACTTCCTGCGTTTGAATATCCAATAACAAATCCTTGGAATGGGTCACTACATTGCGCAAATCATCCAATTCATTATGGAAACCATCGGCAATAACATTGCCTTTTGTTAGGTTCACAGGGGCTTCTTCAACCAATTGATTATCAATTTGTTCTCGCAAAATTTTACATGGATTTAATCCTTCTGCAATTTTTATTAAAAAAGAATTATTACTTTCATTTAATAATTGCTTTACAGGATCAAGTGCAAATAATGCTCTTTTCAATTGCACGGCTTCGCGCGGATTCAATTTCCCCAGCGGCGCCTTTGAAATCAAGCGCTCCAGATCGCCCATCTGTCGAATAGAAGGTTCTAATATTGACCGAACCTCAGAATTTTTTAATAGCCAATCCACAATATCCAGACGCTCTTCGATAGCTTGTTTTGATTTTAAGGGCAATACAACCCATTTTTTCAGCAAGCGCGCCCCCATCGGCGAGATGGTTTTATCAAGGATGCGAATGAGTGGAACGCCCGTTTCATGGGGGCTGTGGATCAATTCCAAATTGCGAATCGTAAAGCGATCGAGCCACACATAACGATCCGGTTGAATACGACTGATCGAAGCAACGTGCTTTAAATTTTTATTTTCGGTAGTTGCTAAATAATGTAAAGCCGCGCCGGCTGCCACTTGGGCCAATGTCAATTCTTCAATGCCGAAGCCCTTCAGATTTTGTACTTCAAATTGCCCCAATAATTTCTCCCGCGTAAAATCTTCTGTAAATACCCATTCTTCAAGGGGATATATATAAAATTTATCTCCAAACCATTGCTCGAGCAATTTCTTTTTATCCTTGGGGTAAATAATTTCCGCCGGGTTAAAACTTTGTAATAATTTATCAATATAACTTTGTTCGCCTTCGCTTATTAAAAATTCGCCAGTGGAAATATCAAGAAAAGCCGCGCCAACGCTGTCTTTTTCAAAATAAAGCGCCGCTAAATAATTATTATTTTTATGATCCAATAATTTATCATCCACCGCTACGCCAGGCGTAATCACCTCGGTCACTTCGCGCTTCACAATTTTCTTTTGCGGACTCGGCTTTTCCATCTGTTCGCAAATCGCTACACGATAGCCCGCGCGCACAAGCCGAGGCAAGTATATATCCATCGAATGATGCGGAAAGCCCGCCAATTCTACATCGTTGCCACCATTATTCCGTGCAGTGAGTACAATACCCAGCACTCGCGACGCTGTCACCGCATCCTCGCCAAAGGTCTCATAAAAATCGCCCACCCGAAATAGCAAAATCGCATCGGGATACTTCGATTTCACTTGATAGTATTGCGCCATCAAGGGAGTTACATTTGCAGTATCGGGTGCAGTGCTTGTATTTGCTTTTCTTGCCATTTCTATTTAAATGTCAGACGACAAAAGGCGAAGATCAGACAACATAAAGGATTCATTTTGCCTGGCTCCTCAAAGAAGAACAAAGATAAGCAAAATCAGGAGGAATCAGAAGGTAAGTATAAAATTGAAGCTGGCAAAAAGGCAATCATCAATAATAAAAAATCATTATTTATCTACTTAATTTACAGCACATAAGAGTACTTAGTTTATTAATAAATCAAGATTTGCACAAAAAGAAAAAGGCTTAAGAAATTTACATCTCTTAAGCCTTTGATTTTCAGTCAAGTACCGAAAGCGGGACTCGAACCCGCACAGGTTGCCCCGCACGCCCCTGAAACGTGTGCGTCTACCAATTCCGCCATT
>JANRME010000084.1:0-12226 GCA_033761835.1 Saprospiraceae bacterium | reverse complement strand
CTTCATTGCCATTTATCATAATTACACCATTTTCTCGCCCAACTCTAAGAATCTGAGTTTGCCCTTTTAAAGGAAGAAACATCACATTTGTATCTTTATAAATTGTGTTAGCTGACTCAAAGAGGATAAAAATTATGTCATCTTTTGATAATAGTTGTTCTTTCTCTTCCATTGGCTGTTATAGACAAATTATATAGAATCAGTTTGGAAATTAAGGTTTTATTAAATACCTAAAATTTAGATAAAAAGTTTCAATTCAACCCTTTTCCTTAAAATTTAATATAACTCATAAAGCTCTTAATTGTGTACTTCCAGAAATAACATTTGCAAAAGTGAAACAAATGCATTACTTTTACTTTTGCAAAACATATCAAAACCATGTATCGAATTCATTTGGGCGAATTTGAAGAACTCATTTTATTGGTAGTAGCGGTGATGGACGGCAATGCGTATGGCGTAGCGGTGATGGAAGCGCTTGAAGATCAAGCCGGTAGATCGGTGAATATCAGCGCGGTGCACGCGGCGTTGCGCAGATTGGAAGAAAAAGGCTTTGTGAAATCGGAATGGAGTGAAGCCACTGCCGAGCGCGGGGGTAGGCGCAAGCGCTTGTTTACGATTAGCAATGCCGGTCGGCTGGCACTGGAGCAGTCGCGGGACGTGTATATCAAGTTATGGAGTCAAATTCCAGGATTTACGCCTAATATTTCATTCACATGATGTCCGAGCATCCGCGCCCACCGAAATGGGCAGACCGATTTCTGGAATGGTACTGCCGCCCGGAATTACTGGAAGAGATTCAAGGGGATGCTTATGAATTGTTTGCTAAACGATTCAAAAACAAGGATTTGCGCACCGCACGACGACATTTTATCTGGGATGTGCTGCGCTCCTTTCGGCTCTCGACGATTAAACATTTTAAAATCAAAATATCACCTGACATGATGAAAAGTAATTTAAATATCGCCTGGCGCAACATGGCGAAGCAAAAAATGTATGCGGCTATTAAAATTGGCGGCTTTGCGATGGGCATTGCTGCTTGTTTGCTCATTGCATTATTTATTAAAGATGAATTGAGTTATGATAAACATTATCCAAATGCAGAGCGGATTTACCGGATTGTAGGCATCAATAAAGCCGGCGAGTATGCTGGGAAAGGCGTGGATTTTCCGGCGCCTTTTGCGAAAGCCTTACGTACAGAACTACCTGAAATTGAATTGGTTGGACGGATTAATCCCAATACGCTTTTCACGGGTGGCGGCAATCCGATTCGACGTCCGGATGAAACGCAAAATAATTATGAAGAGGGCTTCACCTTTGCGGACCAGGAAATGCTGGACATTTTGCAAATTCCGATGGTGTACGGCGACCGTGCGCACGCGCTGGATGAGCCAAATGAATTGGTCATTACGAAAAAGATAGCCGATAAATATTACCCGAATGAAAATCCGGTGGGCAAAACGCTCCTTGCAAATGATAATACCAATTTTCCACTCAAAATTGGCGGCGTCATACCCGATTTTCCGAGTAATACGCATTTACAATTTGATTTTTTATTTACCTTAAAAGGTGTTAATTTTTACCCCGGCGAGCAGGATAATTGGGATGCCAGCAATTATCATACCTACGTGCTATTGCGACCGGGTACGAACCTTCGGCAGGTCGAACAAAAAATGTTTGACACAGCATTTGATAAATATTTAGCACCCTTATTCAAGAAAAATGGCATGAGCGACGAGGCGATTGCCGACGTACGAGAAACAATTGACTTAGAATTACAACCCATCGGCGATGTGCACCTTTATTCCGCTAACATCGGGGCGAGCATACCACATAGTGATATTCGATTTGTGTGGTTATTTGGGGCGATTGCTTTATTCATTTTAATAATAGCTTGTATTAACTTTATTAATCTTTCGACGGCGCGTTCGGCGAATCGGGCGAAGGAAGTGGGCTTGCGGAAAGTGGTAGGTTCATTGCGCAATAATTTGATTGGTCAGTTTTTAACAGAATCAATTTTATTTAGTTTATTATCTTTTTTAATAGGTATTTTATTGGCTCTCTTGTTATTACCTTATTTTAATCAATTGGCAAATAAATCATTACATTTTCCCTGGCAGGAGTGGTGGTTCGTACCGGTGTTGATTGGGGCGGCTTTAGTGGTAGGTATGCTGGCGGGTATTTATCCGGCGTTTTATTTATCAAGTTTTAAACCGATTAATGTTTTAAAAGGCAATTTAAGCCTCGGTAGTAAGAATTCTTTTATGCGTAGTGGGCTGGTTGTGTTTCAGTTTACGACTTCGATTGTGCTCATCATAGGCACTTTTATTATTTCGCAGCAAATGGATTTTATTTTAAATAAAAAAATTGGTTTTGATAAAGAGCAAGTCTTGATGCTGCAAGGCACGCAAACCTTGGGCAATCAAATATTAACTTTCAAAAATAGATTAAAACAACTTCCTGAAATTCAAAATGTAACAGTGAGTGATTTTCTCCCAATTGTAGGCGCAGGTACAAAGCGCAATGGCAATACTTTTGCGGAGGAAGGGCAATCCACGAATATAGGCGAAGGAGTGGGCGGACAAATCTGGCAAATAGATTATGATTATATTAATACTTTGGGTATAAAAATTGTAGAGGGTAGAAACTTTTCTCCTGAAATGCCGACTGATTCTCAAGGAGTTATTATTAATCAGACCTTGGCAGAAAAATTACATTTTGATAATCCAATCGGCAAGCGCATTACCAATGGTTTCCAAAATTTTCAGGTGATTGGCGTAGTAGAAGATTTTAATTTTGAGTCGATGCGTGAAAATGTAGGCGGCATTTGCCTGATATTGGGAAACAGCCCCACCATTACATCAATTAAAATAAATACGGATGATATGTCAAAATCTATTAAAAATATTACATCCGTTTGGAAAGAATTTGCGCCCAATCAACCGATTCGTTATACTTTCCTGGACGAAAGTTATGCCAAAATGTATGAAGACGTGCAGCGCATGGGGCGTATTTTCAGCAGCTTTGCAGTGTTTGCCGTTATAGTGGCTTGCCTGGGATTATTTGCATTGGCTTCCTTCATGGCAGAGCAACGAGCCAAAGAAATTGGCATTCGCAAGGTATTGGGGGCATCCGTACCTGGCATTCTTCGACTGCTGACGCAAAGCTTTATAAAATTAATTATGATCTCCATTATAATAGCAGTGCCGCTTGCCTGGTATTTAATGCATAAATGGTTGGAAGATTTTGCCTATCGAACGCCGATGAGCTGGAATATATTTGCACTATCGGGCGTAATAGTTATATTTATTGCACTTTTTACGATCAGTTTTCAAGCAATCCGAACAGCAACGGGCAATCCGGTGGATGCATTAAGAAGTGAATAATATTTTTACTTTCATAAGTAGTTGGACAGTTTTTAGTCAACAGTCAAAAGCCTCATTTGATTGAAAATCAAATAACTAACTTGTATTTTATGCAAATTTAATTATGTCCACTTACTTACATAAAAATAATTATTACTATTACTTCGGGGTTTAAATATTATGATTTAAGCCCTGATTTCTTTTATACAAGATTTTACACTTTGGTTATTTCAAAATCCAATTTCCCTAAATCCAGCCAAAAATCAGGATAGGATTTTTCTACCACATTCGGGTCTTCGATTTGAATATCGCCCAACATTGCCAAAGGCGCAAAGGCCATCGCCATTCGGTGATCTTCATAAGTAAGGAAAACAGGAATATCTTGCACAATTGCCTGTCCTTCAATTTGATAATATTGCTTGCCATCTTTGGGCGGTAGCTGTGATAAAGTCGCGTTTACTTTTTCCAATTCATTTTTCAAAGCTGCGATGCGGTCGGTTTCTTTGATGCTGAGGGTTTGTAATCCTGTAAAAATACCTTTTACGCCTAATCCTGCGCAGATGACTGCGAGCGTTTGCGCAAGGTCGGGGCATTCGATGAAATCATATTCAAATACAGGCGATAATGCATTGCTATTTTTAGTCAAATGAATTCCTTTTTCATTATATTCCGTTTTAATATTAAATTTCTCCATCATGCTCGCCAATACGGCATCCCCTTGAGCGCTATCCTTGAATAAGCCATTCAGTTGTAAGTCCAATTCATCTGCGAAAGCCGCCATTGCATAATAATAAGAAGCCGCTGACCAGTCGGCTTCCACCGTAAATTCTTTTCCCTGATAATCTTGCGGCGCAATTTTGATGGTATTGCCATCCCATCGACTTTCCACGCCAAAGTAACGCATTTGCGCTAAAGTCATTTCGATATAAGGCCGAGAAACGATATTACCTTCCAAAGTCAATTCCAATCCTCGAGGAAGCACGGGTGCGATCATCAACAAAGCCGAGATATATTGACTGCTTGTACCTGCGGAAATACTCAAGCGATGCGTTTTGCCGAGTTCTTTAGGCGCATTGATTTTCAAAGGTGGGTAACCATCTTCTTCTAAATATTCAATATCTGCGCCGAGTTTGCGCAACGCATCTACCAATACGCCAATAGGGCGTTTTTTCATACGCTCGGTACCTGTAAGAATTTGAGTATCAGGCTGTATAGCCAAATAAGCTGTAAGAAAGCGAAAGGTAGTTCCTGCTGCGCCCGCGTCGCGCACGATCTTTGGGCTGGCAAGCAATTCTTGCAACAATTGTGTGTCCTTCGCATTTGCCAAACGATGGATAGGAAAATTTTCACTGCATAAAGCGCGGATAATCAGTGATCTATTACTAATGCTTTTAGAGCCTGCAAGCGTGATTTCACCTACAATACGGCGCTCCGATTTTTTGATTTTGTAAATCATTTGCGACAAGCGATCTTAGGATTGATAAAGATGCTGCAAATGTAAAGGATCAGTTTTTATTTCGAGGAGAAATAAAGAAAGAACAATCGATAATGGAGATTTTTTTCAATCTACCAGATCCAGGTAGTCTTCTGCCAGTTCCTTAGGCGTCTTTTCTTGACGGCGCATCCAACTTTTCAGATAAGGGTCTTCCGTCTCGGCTATTTCCAAAGGTTGCTCTGTAGTTTCGCCGAATGAACGAACGACACCAAGGCTTTTCCAGGCTTGCAAAAGTTGCAGGAATTCCTGCTCTTTAGCGGGGTTAATTTCAACAATATATTTCATGTAATGCTTGGTTAGGATATCGAGTATTCATTTTTGAACTTTGGGCAGCATTTTAATCGCCTTTCAAAAAAGACACCGAATATCAATCTAAATAGAATCTTATTACCAGATAAATTTGACTGTTGCAATACATTTTTTGTGTAAATTTTCAAAATAACTTCATCAATGCTACTTTGCTTCTATTTCCACTTCTGCTTCCGGTTCGTTTGTTGGCTCAGGCCCTAACTCTTCGATTTCTTGTTGCCTTTGTCGGCGCATTTCTTCATCCGACTTTTCGTAAGCCTTTACAATTTCTTTTACCAAACGGTGACGTACCACGTCTTCCGCATCCAAATATACCGCTTCGATACCCTCGAGATGCGCCAATAAGTTGATCGCACGACGCAAACCAGATTTTTGATAACCTGGCAAGTCAATCTGCGACAAATCCCCAGTAATGATGCACTTTGCCGAAGGCCCGAGGCGCGTCAAAAACATTTTGATCTGCATGGTGGTACAGTTCTGCGCTTCATCGAGAATGATAAACGCATTATCCAAAGTACGACCGCGCATAAAGGCCAAAGGAGCAATTTCAATGACGTTGGTGGTCATAAACTGCTGTAGCTTCTCGTGCGGAATCATGTCATCCAGCGCGTCATATAAAGGTCGCAAATAAGGGTCAATTTTTTCTTTCAAATCGCCTGGCAAAAAGCCTAAGCTTTCACCCGCCTCTACGGCCGGCCGCGTAAGAATGATTTTTTTTACCCATTTGTTCTTGAGGGCGCGTACCGCCAAAGCCACTGCCGTATAAGTTTTACCCGTACCGGCCGGGCCGATAGCGAATACGATGTCATTGTGTTCAGATGCAGCGACCAGACGTTTCTGGTTATGCGTTTTGACCTTGATTTGCTTGCCATCTGGACCAAAAACCAAGGTTTTATTGCTGTCGCCGTTGCCGATATGTGTATCGAACGGATTGCTGCCATTCAACAAATCTTCTACCATTTGCACCGGCAATTGTTGGTGTTCTTTCAGTAGCCGCACCATCATTTCAAATTTAGATTTGGCTTTCTGGGTAGCTTTTTTCTCTCCGGCCAGCTTCAGGCTATTGCCTCTCGACGTAATGGTAAGCTCGGGAAATGCTTTTCGCAACAGGTTGAGTTTCACATTGTTTTCACCGTACAACTCAACGGGATCAATCCCTTCCACCGTTAAAATGATTTCGCTCAATATACCTCCAATTCTTTTGAGATATTAGGCTTTAGACATTAGATTTTAGATATTGAGAGCTAAAAAACTCAGGTAATTATAGTATTTACAACATCAAAATTCAATGTCTAGGATCTAAAGTCTAATATCTATCGTCTAAGTAATTATTTTTGCATTAAAGTTACGAATTATAGCGACTATTAGAAATCAAATTCTTCTTTTGTACCTCGAAAATCGCATATTAAAAAATGACAATTGTTACACTCACTTCCGACTTTGGAACACAGGACTACTACGCGGCTATCCTCAAGGGGGCAATGTTGCAGCACAACAAAAACCTTCAACTCATAGATATTACGCACAACGTAAAAAACTACGATATAGTTCAGGCGGCCTTTATTTTTAAAAATGCCTGGCAAAATTTTCCCGAAGGTACGATTCATGTCTTGAGTGTCAATGATTTCGATAGCGAAAATCAGGCTTTTTTGGCTATTCGACATCAAGGGCATTATTTTGTAGGGCCCGATAGCGGTGTATTCTGGCTCGTTTTTGAGCAAATGCCCGATGAAGTATATGAATTGCCGATGCCAAGCCAAAGCAATTTTCCATTGAAAGACATCTACGCGAAAGCAGTGTGGCATATTACAACGCAAAAAAATTTTGCTAAAATTGGCGTGAAACGCAAAGAAATTGTGCAACGAATTGCATTACAGCCTGTTATAAATCAATCACAGATACGCGGCTCCGTTATTTATATTGATAATTTTGATAATGTGATTGTGAATATTTCCCGCGATTTATTTGAAAAAGTAGGTGCAGAGCGTCCATTTTCATTGTATTTCAAGCGACACGATCCTATTACCAAACTTTGTCAAAAATACCAGGATGTGCCAGTAGGGGAGGTGCTTTGTTTGTTTAATTCTGCCAATTGCCTCGAAATTGCAATCAACATGGGCATGGCTGCTACGCTTTTAGGCTTGAATGTAGAAGACGTTGTTCAAATTGATTTTCATAATAAAAAAGGCGATAAGTAGTGATGTGGAGATTTAACGAACACTCACATATCCAGGACATATCACAATATCACAATATGTTAAGAAGATTGGTTAAAATGACTTTCCAACCCGAAAAAGTGGACGATTTCATTGCAGTATTTGAAGAAAGCAAGCAGAAAATTCGGGCGATGCCAGGCTGCCATCATTTGGAGCTTTGGCGAAATGAGAATATTTTTTTTACTTACAGTATATGGGAGGACGAACACGCACTGAACCACTACCGTTACTCGGAATTGTTCAAAACCACTTGGGCAAAAACCAAAATTCTTTTTGCGGAAAAAGCAGAGGCTTGGTCGCTCGAAGTTCAGAGCGAAACTACGTAAACTTGCAGCATGGAAATTATTAAACTCTCTGATTATAGCATTTTTATTGGAGACATAAGAGAAAGTTTATCAGCGTTTTTGCAACAAAAAAACTATTCTCGACTGATTATCATTTGTGACGATAATACACAACGCTATTGCTTGACTTTAATTGAATCTATTCTAAATCAAAACTTTATAATTGTTAAAATTCCATCAGGTGAGCAACACAAGCATATCGAAACCTGCAAATTTATTTGGCAGCAAATGATGCAGCAAGGCCTTGATCGTAAAGCATTGGTCATCAATCTGGGCGGCGGCGTCATCGGTGATATGGGCGGCTTCTGCGCGGCAACGTACAAGCGTGGCGTGGATTTTGTACAAATTCCTACAACCTTGCTCTCGCAAGTGGATGCTTCGATTGGCGGCAAACTGGGCATTGATTTTATGGAGGTGAAAAACAGCATCGGCGTATTTCAAAACCCGCAGGCGGTCTTCATAGATCCTGTCTTTTTAAAAACCTTGTCCGAAAGAGAAATCCGCAGCGGTTTTGCTGAAATCATCAAGCATAGTTTGATAGCTGATAAAGTACAATGGCGAGAAATTTGGAAGTCGGAGGTCGGAAGCCGGAAGTTGGAAGGTGTTGATTTTGAGCAATTTATTATGCCTTCTTTAAAAATTAAGCAAAGGATTGTAGAAGCGGATCCTTTTGAAAAAGGCTTGCGAAAAGCGCTTAATTTCGGGCACACCATTGGTCACGCGGTGGAAAGTTTGATGCTGGAAACAAGCGAACCTTTGCTGCATGGCGAAGCGATTGCTATTGGCATGATTTGTGAAAGTTATTTATCGTATAAACTTCAAGGATTACCGCAGCAAGATTTAGAAGAAATTTCTGCGTTTATTCTGAAAATTTTTGGACATCATTCTCTTCAAGAGGCTGATTTTCAAAGGTTAGTGCAGTTGATGCAAAATGACAAAAAAAATGAAGGCGATCAAATCAATTTTACCCTAATCAATCCGATTGGAAGTGCAATTATTAATCAAAACGCTTCGGCAGAAGAAATTGTGGAGAGTCTGCGTTATTATAATCAGCTTTAAAATGATGCTTTGATTCTGTGGATATTATTGATTGTATTGGCAAAGCGAGTATCAATAGCATCCAAAGTATCATTAAAATTACTACCTTTACAAGGTTTTTTAAGAGGCTCTTTACAACAAACAACAAGATATGAATATCCAGGATTATATGATGGATAATGGCGATAAGCCTCAATATAAAGAGATCGTGAAGTGGATGTGGCGATTGACTTTCGCCGGAATTATCTGTGCAATTTTGCTTTTTATCGTGCTTTCTTTTACGAATCTGCCTTCTGTAGAACAATTGGAAAATCCTAAAAGCGAATTAGCTTCGCAGGTAATTGCCAATAACGGTGAGGTTTTTGGGCGCTATTACACGGAAAACCGCGTGCCAGTTCCTTACGATTCGCTATCACCAAACCTCATTCGGGCATTGATTTCAACGGAAGATGAGCGCTATTATTCTCACAGTGGGATTGATTTTCGTGCACTGGCTCGTGCTGTTGTAAAAACCTTTATTTTGGGGCAAAGTAGTTCAGGTGGAGCGAGTACAATTACCCAACAGTTGGCAAAACTCTTATTCACCGGCGAAAGAGCTTCGGGCGTGATGCGGGTTTTTCAAAAATTTCGGGAATGGATCATCGCTGTAAGACTGGAACGCAAGTACACGAAGGAAGAGATCATCGCTATGTATCTCAATAAATTTAATTTTATCAATGAAGCTTTTGGCATTAAAGCTGCTTCTGAAATATATTTTAACAAATCGCCTAATGAATTAGACATCCACGAGTCAGCACTGTTAGTTGGAATGCTCAAAAATCCGTCCTATTTTAATCCGCTTCGCTTTCCTGAAAGGACGATCACTCGCAGAAATGTGGTACTCAACCAAATGCGCAAAAATGGTGCAATTTCTAAGGGGCAGTTCGAAGAATATAGCCAAAAACCTTTGGAGCTGAATTTCACAAAACAAACCCATATTGACGGGATTGCGCCATATTTTCGGATGGAATTAGCCAAATATGTGAAGGATATTTTGGCACGCCCGGAAACGCCCAAAAAACCGGACGGTACGCCTTATGATATTTATCGGGATGGACTAAAAATTTATACAACGATTGATCCTGATATTCAACGCATTGCCGAAGAGGAGATGACGAAACACATGGCGAAGGTGCAGCAAGAGTTTTTCCGGCATTGGCGAAATCTTGATCCCTGGACTTATAAAAGTGGCTCAAAATTAGACATTAGCGTAGAAGCCCGCCGCGAAGCATTGATAAAATTGATCCGCACTTCAGATCGCTACCAGGCCCTGCGCTCGAACTATTTGAGTGATATTTTGGATCGTTTGCAAGCCGAATTTGATGATTTCCGCTTTAGCGAGGATGACCGCGAGGTAGAGCGAATTATTTTTGAATACAATAAACCAGGCTATATTTCTGATTTGGTGTCAAAAGGTATGATTAGTTCAAGCCTGGCAGTCAGATATCGCCGCGTCTTGGAAAGCTCCAACTTCCCGACTTTGCGTACTCGCTGGGAGCAATTGCAGGAAGCCGCCGACCATGCTTTTAAAACGCCGGTTGAAATGACCGTTTTTGCGTATAACGAGAAAATGGAAACCGATACGGTGATGAGCCCCCTCGATTCTATCAAGTATCATCGGATGTTTTTGCAAACAGGTTCGATGGCCGTTGACCCGATGACCGGATATGTAAAAATGTGGATTGGCGGTATCAATCACAAATATTTCCAGTTTGACCACATCAATATCAATCGGCAAGTAGGTTCTACTTTCAAACCCTTTATCTACGCTACAGCGATTGCTATGCAAGGTTTGTCGCCATGCTATCGGGTAGCCGATGTGCCGACAACCATTGCCCCTGGCGATGGCAATTTTGGATTATTGGAATCTTGGACGCCCGATAACTCTACGGGTAAATACACATACCAGGAAATGACTTTAAAACAAGGGCTTCGCAATTCGGTCAACACCGTTTCTGTGCATTTAATGAAATTATTGGGCGACACCGAAGCGGTGCGCGGATTGATTAATCAAATGGGGATTGACAGCTCCGCACGTTACCCCAATGGGCGTTATCGCGTGCCGCAGTCTCCTTCGATTTGCTTGGGCGCTACCGATCTTTCAGTGATGGAAATGACCGGCGCATACACTACTTTTGCGAATAATGGCACTTACAATAAACCTATTTTTATAACCCGCATCGAAGATCGAAACGGCCGCGTGATCTATCGGGAACTGCCTGAAGAAAAGGCCGCTATCCCGCCAAATGCCAATTATGTAATGGTTGAAATGCTCAAGTACGCAGGTACCGGCCTTGGCGGCATTAAAAGCGATGTGGGCGGAAAGACTGGTACGACCAATGACTACGTGGATGGTTGGTTCATGGGCATCACGCCTCGCTTAGTGGTAGGAACTTGGACGGGGGGCGAAGATCGCTGGGTGCGTTTTCGCGCACTTTACTTGGGGCAGGGCGCTTATATGTCGAAGCCTTTTTTCCGTGAATTTATTAAACGGTTAGAAAACGATCCAAAGATTGCCTGGGATCTAAATGCCCGATTCCTAAGGCCTCCCGGAGATTTGGGTATCGAATTGAATTGTGCTGAATACGATATTCCTCGGAAAGAGCAAGAAGGTTTTGATGAGGAATTGTTCTCGCAGGATATGTTTGGTGACGAGCGAAAAAAAGAGGATCAGGAAGATCAATAAACATAGCTGCTTGGGTTTATCAAAAAGCGTAAGTTTGGTAAACCCAATTTCTTCAACTTTTATACCTGCAAAACGTTCTCATCCCGTATTGATTGAATTACCTTTGCACCTGTGAGTAATCTGCAACGTGTGCTGGAGCTGTACCGCAATGACAAGCGGACGCAGCAGATCGTAAGCGCCCTCAGCGGCGACACGCCCACTCGACTCCAAGTAACTGGAATGGTGGGCGCTCAGGAAGCTTTTGTCCTGTTCGGAACCTACGCTAATCTGCCTCGCAATTACCTATTCATCGCCAACGACAAAGAGGAAGCTGCTTATCTGCAAAATGATTTGTCAAACCTGTTTGAAAAAAAGCCGATTTGGTTCTTCCCCGATTCGTTCAAGCGCCCGATGCACTTTGAGGCATTGAACAGTACGAATGTGCTACAGCGCACCGAGGTTATCAATCGCATCACATCTTCCAATTCGAAAGGCGAGATCATTATCACTTATCCCGAAGCTTTGTTTGAAAAAGTGGTATCCCCGGAGGCGCTGAACGAACAACGCATCAATATTGCCATTGGTGAAAAATTTGACGTGGATTTTGTAATCGAAATTCTGGTGGAATATGGCTTTCGGCGCGAGGATTTTGTGTACGAGCCGGGGCAGTTTTCGATTCGTGGTGGCATCGTGGATATTTTTTCTTACGGAAGTGAATTGCCGTACCGGATAGAATTATTTGACGATGAAGTAGAAAC
>JANRME010000083.1:0-7804 GCA_033761835.1 Saprospiraceae bacterium | reverse complement strand
AGCATTGTCTGTACCACCATACAAACCACGAGGTTCAGTAGTTGGAATACCTTCTACTGCTACTTCAGCATTACCAGAACGCTGGGTGATACCTTTACCCAAGATTACAATACCGCCCCAAAGTGCGTTATCAGTTGGACCTAAATCACTAGGATTGTTCACATCATCCGCTTGAGCAGTGAAAATGATAGGTTCTTCGGCAGTACCTTCCGCACAGATTTTAGCACCACGCGTGATAATCAAAGCAGAAGGGTTGTCAGCAGAAGCACGAGGTGTGAATTTCACAACCGTACCTGGCTCAATACAAAGTGTACCACCTTCTTCCAAGAATACCAGACCGTCCAGTACGTAAGTATTATTTTTTGTCCAAGTATAACTTCTACCACCTACTAAACTGGTGTCGGTAATATTGACAGTTGTACCTGGCGCATTCAAGTTACTTAAGTGACCATTGCGAGCCAACGTTGACCAGCCAGCAATCCAAAGATCATCAGGATTTGAGCCAAAAGCACCTTTGAAGTTTACATCGTCAAAGAAAGGATTATTGGCAGGCAATGCAAAGAATGGGGTATTGTAAGCTGCACCACCGCGAGAAGGGCGAGGGTCAAGCTGACCATTCGCAGTGCGGCTGATGCTACGGATACCCGGATCCATTAGCGAAGTCTGATTTCCAGTCAAATGTGCAATCAAATCAGATGCATCAGAATCATCTTGTGTAGGCTGACCAGAAGTTACCCGGATGATACCCGTTGAAGAAGCATCAATGGCAGCGTTGCTACCGTTTCCAAAGAAAATGTTACCGGCAATTTTCAGGCTACCAGCCAGCAGTTTTTGATGCGAATCATTGGTACCAGTGTTTTTATCTTGAACTTCGATTACCTTACCTTTCTGACCAGTTACGATAGAGTTAGCAACCGTACCAGCCGTACCAGCGCGGAACAACCAACCGATTGGGTTAGAAGCCGTTGCGCCAATACCTGAACCAATGTGCGTCCAGTTGTAAACGGTTGGATTAGAGAATGGCGTCAAATCATCTGGTGTCGTACCATCCAATTCGCCAGCTGCATCAGCAATGTCCGGACGCTGAATGGAGAACCAGAACTGACCTTGACCAGTATAAACCTCATCCCAGTCGAAAGAATCATCTTCTGCGAAAGCAACCACTGCATATTTCAGGTTAGGAGCGCCACCGAAGAATTCGATACCATCATCTGAGTTGGCATAGATTTCAATATATTCCAGTACTGTTTTGCTACCTACTGCGCCCAGCGATAGACCGTTTAGTTCGTTTCCAGAAGCCAAAGCGCGACCGCCATGGCGGATAGACACATAACGCATCACACCTGAATCATCCGTATTATCCGTACCACCATACAAACCACGAGGTTCAGTAGTTGGAATACCTTCCACCGCTACTTCGGCATTACCAGAGCGTTGTGTGATACCTTTACCCAGGATTACCAGACCGCCCCAAAGCGCGTTATCGGTTGGACCTAAGTCCGTTGCATTGTTTACATCATCCGCTTGAGCGGTAAAGATAATAGGCTCTTCTGCAGTACCGTTGGCATAAATTTTAGCACCACGTGCGATAATAAGTGCAGAAGGGTTGTCAGCAGAAGCGCGAGGGGTAAATTTTACTACGGTACCAGCTTCGATGTTGAGTACGCCTCCTGTTTCGAGGAATACCAGGCCATCCAGCAAGTAAACGTTGTTTTTTGTCCAATTGTAAGTTTGACCTCCCTGAAGGCTAGCGTCGGTGATATTCACCGTCGTTTGTGCCATTAGCCCTGTTAGCAGGAAAGTAAGAGGCAATAGAAGACAGTAGATCTTTCTGTTCATAATGAAGCAGTTTTGGTTAGAAAAGTTCAGCGCAAGGTTACGGCGTCACTATAAACTGATTATTAAAGAGAGGTTAATTATTCGTTAACAGCATTCAGAATGCCCAAAAATAGCATCAATAATTATTTGAATAACAATCATATAATAATTTGAATTGAATCTCGTTTACCCAAATTGTTGAAAATCAAGGTAGGTTATACTCAAAAGACAGCGAGATAACATGATAGGTATTACAACTAAATTAGCTCGTCAGATAAGGAATCCAACGAGCTAACCCATCCAGTTTTAAGGGAGATTTAAAATTATTTATTTACCAGATGTATAACTGTTGTTTAGGATAATTGATGGAACATTTTATTTGTTGAAAAAATGAAAAACCCAATATTCCATCTATTTTTAATCCGGCAGTACTTTCCAAATGTGATAAATCGGTAAATAAAAATTTCATATCGTTAAAATCAGTTGCTCCGAGTTGCATATTGTAAATGGTTGTTGCTGTCACTGGTCGAACATTTTTATCAACGCCGCGCAATTCCTCTCCCATCCCCTTTCTATAGCTTTCCTTTGGAAGAATATTCAAATATTTTTCATCTATCAAATTCGCACCGGCGCCTGTATCCAAAGCAAAATGAAGGGTTTGTCCACCGATTTCTACAGCAACTACTGGCAAATGATTTTGTAATACAAATGCAATAATTTGATTGGGGACACTCGCTTGTAGTAATTGATTTTTATTAGGATCGAGCAACGCCAATTGTTTTTGTCCGTAATCAATAAATAACTCATACCCTTTCAACATTTCATAACCGATAAGCCCTGCGATACTGTATTGTGAAGAAGCCTCAAAATGGCTCAGATCAACCAAGGCTGCTTCGATTCGGCGATGCTCTACACCTCCCCAACGAAAGCGGTTCACTTTTGTAGTACTAATCACAAACTCGCCTGCTACGCCAGAGGCTTTCACTGCATTATATTCATTTACATTTTTCTGATTAATCACCAGCATCGGCGCGCCAGTATCCAACATATAATTGCCGGTATCGCTGTTCATGCTTGCTTTTACAAAGATCATTCCATTGACAATTTCAATGGGCATCTTCACCATTGAATAGTAGAATCGTACTTCAATTTGCTCGTTCCGCGCGGGTGTTTGTATCAAAGAAATCGAATTCTGACCAAGAACATAGTGCGCCAAAACAAGCAACAATAATGTCATTCCCTTCATTTTCCTGAAGTTTAAGCATTAAACCATACATTTCATCTTACGCTCCTCAAAAAGGAATTGTGCTTGTTATTTTGCGAACCCATCTTGTCGCCACATACTTTTATGCAGCAGGCATCGTGGTTATCATCGCTCGATTAACTTTTGGTTAATCTTTATTTAACCTTAAATTTACAATAAGTTAACATTAAAGTCAATAACATGTGACTAAAATAATTAGTTCATCTACAAAAAAACTATATTTAACAAGGTTCTTAAGAATATTTTAGCACTCAAATTGCTCTACTTCAATAGTTTACAAATAAGAAACATTGGCGAATAAGATTCTTTTTGGAAAGAAAATTCCAACAGGAAAAATTTCCACTTAAATCTTCGTAACTTTGTATCCCGTAACGTTCCCAACAGTAGACCGATTTCGACGCTTTACTGTTGCTTCAATCACAAATACAAAAAAATGACAAAGTATATTTTCGTTACGGGAGGCGTCACTTCGTCTTTGGGCAAAGGTATTATTGCCGCTTCGCTCGCCAAACTGCTCCAGGCCAGAGGTTTCCAGGTCACTATACAAAAATTTGATCCTTACATTAATGTCGATCCAGGCACGCTCAATCCTTACGAACACGGCGAGTGCTACGTCACCGATGATGGCGCCGAAACCGATCTTGATCTTGGGCATTACGAGCGTTTTTTGAATATTGCCACTTCTCAAGCCAATAATGTCACTACGGGGCGAATTTATCAAACGGTCATTAATAAAGAACGCGCCGGTGATTATTTGGGCAAAACTGTCCAGGTGATTCCGCACATTACCGATGAAATCAAGCGTCGGGTTCAACTCTTGGGTGAATCGCATAATTTCGACATCGTTATCACCGAATTGGGTGGCACGGTGGGTGATATTGAATCTTTGCCCTACTTAGAATCCTTGCGCCAACTGCGTTGGGAACTGGGTGCTGATAATTGTCTCGTTATTCACTTGACATTAATTCCTTATTTGAATGCAGCGCAGGAATTAAAAACAAAACCCACACAACATTCTGTAAAAGAATTACTTACAACTGGCATCCAGCCCGATATTTTGGTTTGCCGCACGGAGCATCCTATCACAATGGATATTCGCCGTAAATTAGCTTTATTTTGTAATGTTGATGTAAGCTCTGTAATAGAAGCGATCGATGCAGAGAGTATTTATGATGTTCCTTTATTAATGTTAAAAGAAAAATTGGATCAAGTTGTAATTACTAAATTAAGATTGAAAGACCGACAAGAACCAAATTTGGAGCATTGGAAAACGTTCCTGGGGAAATTAAAAAATCCAACCAGAGAGGTTAAAATTGGTCTGGTTGGAAAATATAACGAATTACAAGATGCGTATAAATCTATCCACGAAGCTTTTGTACATGCTGCTGCAATGAATGAATGCCGTGTAAAGGTGGATGCGATCCATTCTGAACAATTGGAATGTGATTATGAAAGTGTAGCCGGCCGATTATCAGAATTAGATGGTATACTGGTTGCTCCTGGCTTCGGCGAACGCGGCATTACCGGCAAAATCAATGCTATTCGCTTCGTTCGAGAAAATAAAGTGCCATTTTTTGGTATTTGCCTGGGGATGCAATGTGCCGTGGTAGAGTATGCTTTGCACGTTTTGAAATTAAAAAATGCTTCTTCCACCGAAGTAAATCCCAAGACGCCGCACCCCGTGATTGATATGATGCCGGAGCAAAAGAAAATCACCAAAAAAGGCGGCACCATGCGCCTCGGCGCGTATCCTTGCGTATTAAAAAAAGATTCTAAAGTATTTAAAGCCTATGGCATAGAAAAAATAAGCGAACGTCACCGCCATCGTTATGAATTTAATAATGAATATAAAGAAAAATTTGAGCATGCAGGGATGATTGCTACAGGCATCAATCCTGAATCTAATCTGGTAGAAATCATTGAAATACAGGATCATCCGTGGTTTATTGGAGTGCAATTTCACCCGGAATTAAAAAGCACCGTAGAATGTCCGCATCCTTTATTTTCCAATTTTGTAAAAGCTTGTATTCATTACAAGTATAAACAAAATGCATAATATTAAGATAAATAAATGGCTATTATTATATTGGTTAATAGCGATTATTGCTATCTGGTTGGTACGTAATAACGTTTTCTTTTGGGATACGGTGCAACTGGGTGCCAAGCACGCGCATTGGTATTATGAAAATAACTTTAAATATTTATTATTACCTGAAGAAATAGACAGCGGACACCCGCCGATTTTCGGAATGTATCTGGCTGCGCTGTGGAAAATATCTGGTAAAAGCCTGACAGTGAGCCACTTTGCAATGCTGCCTTTCGTGTTGGGCATTATTTACTTTTTATTACAAATTGGAAAATATTTAGTGAATGAAAAATATGCCCCATTATTAGTATTATTAAACCTACTTGATCCCACGCTCGCCGCTCAATGCTTACTCATTAGTCCCGATGTAATATTGGTTTGCTTTTTTCTGATGGGTTTATATGCTGTTTTGGAGCAGAAAAATTGGCTCAAAACAATTGCCATGCTTGGCTTGGCGATGATCAGTATGCGCGGTATGATGGTCGTTATGATATTATTTTTATTAGAAATTACAATTTACAGCAATAGTTGGCAAAATTTATTACGTACCTCCATTCAAAAAGTAAAATATTATATTCCGGCAGGTTTATTTGCACTGGCGTTTCTTGTATTTCATTATCAGCAAACGGGCTGGATCGGTTACCATTCGGATTCTCCCTGGTCGCCCAGCTTCGCACGTGTGGATGCAAAAGGCTTTTTTAAAAATATCGCTGTGCTCGGTTGGCGAATGCTGGAATTTGGAAGAATCTTTATGTGGATCATATTGATTATCATCGTCTTACAAAAAAAATTCCAGGATTGGTGGCAAGATGCAACCTTTCGCTCGCTCTTTTCATTATTTATTTTTTCTATATTATTGTTGACGCCCTCTCTCCTACTCCACCAAGGACTAAGCGCCCAACGTTATTTACTTCCTATTTATTTATCTATAACCTTTCTGGTATTTTATTTAATTTTTAATTACTTACAATATAAAAAAAATCGTTCCATTGCTTTTATGATTGCTTTTGTTGGTCTATCAACCGGCAATTTATGGATCTATCCCGATAAAATTTCGCAGGGCTGGGACGCCACTTTAGCACATCTCCCCTATTATCAACTCCGCGCTCAAATGCTTAATTTTATTGAGCAAGAAAGCATACCGCCCGATTCTATTGGCACGGCATTTCCAGAAATTGGGCCGTTTAAATTTAAGGATTTATCCGACCGTACCGAAGGTTTTGTTGAAAAAGATTTACAAAAACAAGATTATATTTTATATTCTAATGTAATGAATGATTTTACAGATAATGAAATTGATAATTTATTTAAGTACTGGAGTCCAATAAAAACTTATAAAAATCAGGGTGTTCGAGTTGTTTTATACAAAAAATGAATCTATGAACAGAGGAGATTTTTTTGCTTTTTTTCGGCGAATTGGAATACTTTATTATTTAGATTTTGTAAGATTTTTTATTCAAAAAATTGCTCGTAAGAAAAGTAATGATGCTTTTAGGAAGAATAATCCTGATGTTAAGTTACCGCCCGATTATTTAATTTATGAATCTTTCCATTTAAATTATGAAAATTATTATTTTGATGGTCGTGAAACGGCCACTTGGCTACTTGGAATACTTGAAAAACATAAAATATTAAAAAATATTAAAATATTAGACTGGGGTTGCGGCCCAGGTAGAATTGTGCGTCATTTACCTAATATTGTAGATCAATCCAACCAGATTTATGGTAGTGATTATAATCAACAATCCATTAACTGGTGTAGTAAAAATATTCCGAATGTAGAATTTCGTGTAAATAAAATTAACCCACCCTTGTTTTTTGATGATAATTACTTTGACATTATATATGGCATTTCCATTTTTACACATCTTTCTGAAAAGTCTCATCACGATTGGATTCAAGAGTTATTAAGAGTAATCAAAACAGATGGAATTATGCTGTTTTCTACGCATGGAGATGCCTTCAAAAATGCGCTATCCCGTAGTGAATTAATAAAATATAACAAAGGGGAATTGATTATTAGAGGTAAAGTAAAAGAAGGTCATAAAATTTATGGCGCTTTCCACCCACCCTCTTTTATGCGGAATTTTTTCAAAACTTATGCCCAAATCATAGAACATATTCCAGGAAAAGAAGCTCCTGGAAGTTCTAAACATGATATATGGGTTTTAAAAAAACTAAATTAATTATTTTTATTCACTGCCCGTGATCTCTCCCTTTAGAATTACCTTTTTGATATGCCGATTCAATTTCGGCTTCTTCTGCGTCAGCTACTGGCACAGAAGGGTTTGATAATAAGGCTCTTAGGTTAGGTTGCCCTGCATCCACCCAAGCCGTGTACCAGCTATTGGCCACCGCGTGAATCGCATCGCGCATACGCTGCTCCACCATTCCATTTAGTCGGTTATGATATGCGGCTGCATAACCTTCGCATTGGGTGCGAATGGTCAAGCCGAGGCGCTCCTCGTAGCAGTATTGCTTATCCGGCGGAAAAGTTTTGCTCAAATCTTTTTCGATCAGCAGCACACTATCCAGCAATTGATGGCTCTCCAGCACGATATTCCAAAAATAATCCTTGGGATTTTCGATATATTCTGCTTTCCCGACAAAAAAATCATATTCATTTCCAGCATATA
>JANRME010000082.1:0-2904 GCA_033761835.1 Saprospiraceae bacterium | reverse complement strand
TTTTTAAAACAAATCGGCTACCCGGATACATGGGAAGATTACTCGGATGTAAATATTGATCGTGGAAATTATTATGCTAATATCATATCTTGCCAAAAACACAATTGGAATCGTGATATTGCTAAAATAGATAAAGCTGTTGACAAAACAGAGTGGCCTTTGACACCTCCGACGGTCAATGCAGGTTACCTCCCTAATTTTAATTCTATTACCTTTCCTGCTGGTATTTTACAACCACCATTTTTCGACTTAAAAGGGGACGATGCAGTCGTGTATGGTGGGATTGGCGCAGTGATCGGGCATGAAATGACGCACGGCTTCGACGATCAGGGCCGGCAATACGATAAGGATGGTAATCTCAGCGGTTGGTGGACGGATGAAGACGCTGAAAAATTCAATGCAAAAGCGCAAGTCGTTGCAAATCAATACAATGAATTTACTGTATTAGATAGTCTTCATGTGAACGGACAATTGACTTTGGGTGAAAATATTGCAGATTTGGGTGGCGTGACTTTGGCTTACGAAGCATTTAAGTTGACCGAGCAAGGTAAATCCAATGAAATAGTAAATGGTTTGACGCCTGACCAGCGTTTCTTTATGGGTTATGCGAATATCTGGCGCATCAAAAACCGCCCAGAGTTTGCGGCAATGCTGATCAATGTGGATGTCCATTCCCCTGAAAAATGGCGCGTCAACGGTCCGCTTACTAATTTTGAACCATTTTACGCTGCTTTTGGTGTAAAAGAAGGCGACAAAATGTATCGCGCACCAAGCGAAAGAGCGAAGATTTGGTAAACATGATAAGTGCCACATTTCAATAATGTGTCACTTATTTCTTTATTTCTGGTCTAATCTTTCTATTTCTCGTCAAAAACAACTGGCATAAGTCCTTCCCTTCCTTTAACTTTGCGCCTCAAAAATTAGATTCAAAAAATGAAGCAGCCTATTAAAGTTTTCAAATTTGGCGGGGCGTCAGTGAAGGATGCCGATGGAATCAAGAATGTAGTAAGCATTTTGGAAAGATTCAAAGAGGAGAAAATTGTGATTATCGTATCGGCGATGGGCAAAACGACAAATGCACTGGAATTGGTCGTAGGCGCGCATACCGAGAAAACGGGCAAGGCCTATGAATTGCTAAATGAAATTAAAGTATATCATTATAATATCATTGATGCTTTATTCCCAAAAGGACATGAGGTGTACGATGAAGTAAATGATTTGTTCAATGCCCAAGTGGAATGGGTTTTGGAAGAAGAGCCGCACGAGAATTATGATTTTATGTACGATCAGATTGTGTCGGTCGGAGAATTGGTTTCGACTAAAATTGTGGCTTCGTATTTAAGTAAAATCGGTCTGCCGACGCAATGGTTGGATGCACGCGATGTAATCCTCACCGATGACATTTACCGCGAAGGCTGGGTGCAATGGGACGAGACGCAAGAAAATGCGAATCGAAAAGTGAAGCCAATGCTGGAAAAGCCAGGATTTGTGCTGACGCAAGGCTTTATCGGTACCACCAAAGAAAATTTCACGACTACGCTGGGGCGCGAAGGCTCTGATTACACGGCCGCGATTTTTTCTTTTTGTCTTGATGCCGAAAGTATGACGATTTGGAAAGACGTGCCGGGCGTGTTGAATGCAGATCCACGTTTATTTGATAATACTGTAAAACTTGACCGCTTATCTTATAAAGAGGCGATTGAAATGACGTATTACGGTGCAAAAGTGATTCACCCGAAGACCATCAAACCATTACAAAATAAAAATATTCCATTATATGTAAAATCATTTATTAATCCCGATGCCGATGGAACTTATATTGGCGGGGATGTAGATGATTTATACCCTTCGATTATCACAGTAGAAAAGCATCAAACAATGTTGCAGATTTCTACGAAAGACTTTTCATTTGTAGCGGAGCATCACTTGAGCGATATGTTTCAGGCGATTGCCGATTTGCGCTTGCAAGTAAATATGATGCAAAATTCCGCAATTAGCTTTAGCGTGTGCGTCACCGATTTGGAGATTGATGATAAAGTAGATCGCTTCATACAACAAATTCAAAAAAAATTTAAAGTATTAGCCGAACGAAATCTGGAAATTATCGCTGTGCGGCATCCACAAGAAAATATTGTCAGCACTTTATTAAAAGGCAAAATGGTGTTGATGGAAGAACGCGTGAAAGAAACCTTGCAATTTGTAGTAAAAGATGTACCGCTTACGACATGGAAGAGCAGTTGAAAAGTTGATCAGCAGAAAGGTTGATAATGAAATAGTTTCTGAGGAAGATTAACCTTTTAACCCTTTAAAGCTTCAACTTTAATTAAAAATCAACCTTTCATCCTTTCAACCCTTCAACCCTTTTATTATATTGACGCGGAATTAGCTAAACCGTTATGAATACATACAAAATTGCCATTTTAGGCCCGATTCCGCGCGATCATATCACGACCAGCAAAGGGCAAGTGATTGAAAAATATGGCTGCGTGACACATCCTGCCATTGCTTTGGCGAAATTATTAAAAGGCAAAGGCGAGGTAATTCCCATTACGCATATTGCCAAAATAGATGAAGCGCCTATTATAGATCTGCTTTCCAAATATGAGAATATCCGACTCAATGGAATTTACGCTAAACATAATCAAGGCGATGTAATAAAATTAAAATTTGTTGATCAAAATAATCGCTTGGAGCAACAGACGGGCTTTATGCATCCGATCACACCGGCTGATATTGAGCCATTTTTAGATTGCGATGTTTTTGTATGTGTTCCTATCACCGATTATGAAGTTCCACTTGATACGATTCAATATATTAAAAAAAATGGCAAAAAAGACGCAGTTATTATATATGATGCGCATGGCCCGACCACTACGGTCACGATTTCCGGCGAGCGCCTGCGCC
>JANRME010000081.1:0-5010 GCA_033761835.1 Saprospiraceae bacterium | reverse complement strand
GACAAAAGATGTAAATTACCTTTTAAAAACCAAGAATATATGAAACGCTCGATTACACTGTTTTTTTGGCTTCTAAGCATATTTTTTCTGACTCGAGGTTTGGCTCAAGATTGTAATACTCTGATAACCAAAAACTTACCGGTTGGTGAAAAATCTATTATTCAAACCCAATCACAAATGCTGGTGGTAAGAGGTAGCTACAGCTATATCGTTGAACTAATAAGCGATGAAAAAGGAATTGGTGCCAAAATTTATTCTAAGGGTGGGGTAGAGCTGAACCAAGATGACGAGGTAATCATGGTGGATACCAATAATGTACGACGCAGTTATCGCTTCATTGAAATGGGCGAACTCACCAAAGAAGGCAGTACTCCAGTATATCAAAACCTTTTGCAACTAAATTTAGAGGCAATCCAGTGGTTTGCCGATTCTTATATTACCACCCTTTACTTCCGCAACAACGCCAGCAAGGAAATGCGGAAATTTACGGTAAACCCAAATCGCCAGTCGGAATTTAAGCAATTGGCAATCTGCTTTAATCAAATACTGGACCCAACGAAAGTGGTGGATCGGGAATTACCAGGTAGCCTTCTGCCTTCCGCCAAAACGAGTGACCCAACTCCGCCTAAAACTTCCGTTCCTGCTAAACCAACGGATATTAGTACACTGGATGATAAAGAACTTGCCACCCTACAACGGGAACTTGAAGAAACGAAAACTCGGCTTCGCATGGAAATTGAAGCTGAAAAAAACAAAAATGATAAGCTAAAACAACAATTAGCGCAAGAAGTAAGCTTCGCCCAACAGCAAGCAGCAGAGCAAAAACAAGCCTATGCCAACGAAGTATTAGAGGCACGTAAAAAATCGCAGGAAGAAATCGAAAAATCTCGCGCTACTGTGGCTGATATGTTGAAAACAGCAAAAGAAAATGCCACTACTCAGATTGAAAAAATCAATTTAGAAGTTGTACAAACGAAACAGAAAGCTACCGAAGAAATCGAAAAAGCTAAGTTGGAATCAGCCAAAGAAGTAGCAACAGCACGTGAACGAGCTACGGAGGAGTTGAAAAAAATTCGGGAAAGCTTAGAACAAACCAAATTGCAATACGCCGATGAAATTGCTACAGCCCGTGAGAATTCTGCTTCTGAAATGAAGCGGATTCAGGAAGAAACGATGGCTTTAATAAAACAAGCCCGGGAAACGGCGGAAAAAGAACAAGAAAAAACGGTAGAAGAGGTAGTTACTTCCAAAAGATCAGCTTCAGAAGAGCTTTTAAAAACGAAAGAACAATTAGCGAATGAAATCGCCAAAACCCGCGAGAATGCAGTGTTAGAAAAAGAAAAACTCGCCCTTGAAGTCGCCGAATCACGCCGGAAAGCAAGCGAAGAAAAGGCATTCATTCAGGAGAGCAATACCTCAGAAATCGCTGCTGCCAAGGAAAATTTGGCAAAAGAAAAAGAAACTTTAGCTGTGGAAGTGGCTAATTCCAAACAAAAAGCAGCCGAAGAAATAGCGCGTATCAAACAGCAAATGGCGATTGAAACGGAGCAAGCGAAGCAGGAAAGCGATGCAGTAAAGCAGCAAATGATACAGGAAGTAACTGCTGCACGTGACAATGCTGCGAAAGAAATCAACAGTGCCAAACAAAAGTCTGCTGACGAAATAAAAAAGATTCAAGACGAAAACAATGCTCAAAAAACAGAGCTCGCCAAACAAGTTCAGGACGCACGTACCACTGCGCAGACCGAAATAGAAAAGGCCCGCAAAGAAACCGGTGACAAGAAAACCCAATACGCCCAAGAAGCCGAAGCTGCACGCAAGCAATTGCTGGATGAAGTGAATATTTCTAAAAAAGAGGCCTCCGATGCCGTCTATTTGGCAAAGCAACAAGCCGCCGAACAAATCACCAAAGTAAAAGAAGATACAGCTGCTAAAATCGCAGAAGAACTGAAAAAACAGGAAGAATCGCAAAAGAAAACGGCCGCCGAGCAAGCGAAATTAGAGCAGTTGCAAAAACAGATCAAAGAAGCTGAAGAAAAACTTAAAAAATTGGCCACGGATAAAAAAGAAGGGGGAGGGGAGTAGAGACTTGGTGACCACGTGACTGGCGATATGTAGAGGGAAAAACTTGATGGAACACGAATTTGCGCCGCACAACAGATTGTCACAAATTGTTTTTTGAAAAGTCATTGACAATCTGTCGCATCGGCGGCAATCAGTGCCCCATCAAATCATTCAATTATACAAAGTGTGCATATACGCTTCCGGGTAGCGCGTTCCAACGACATCCTGACTTAACACATCGAGTTTACTAATCTCATCCGATGTTAACATAATGCCTGCTGCTGCTGCATTTTCGATCATATAAGAAATGCGCTTGGTACCTGGAATCGGCACAACCCAGTCGCCTTTTTGCAATACCCAAGCCAATGCAACCTGGCCCGGTTTTACGCCTTTCGCCTGCGCAATTTGCTCTACCACTTCTACGATCTCCAGATTCTTTTCAAAATTCTCACCTTGAAAACGCGGGCCGTGCCGGCGCCAGTCGTTCGCTGCCAAATCCTCAATTTTTTTGATCTGACCAGTCAGAAAACCTCTACCCAAAGGGCTATACGCTACCAGTGTAGCGCCAATCTCTTTGATGGTAGGAATTACCTCAGCTTCAATATCGGTACTCCATAAAGAATATTCCGACTGAACCGCACTGATTGGGTGAATCTCATGTGCCTTGCGAATGGTATCTGCTGCAACCTCCGAAAGACCCAAATAACGTACCTTCCCTTCTTTCACCAAATCCGACATCGTACCAACGCTATCTTCGATCGGAACGACCGGATTCCGGCGGTGCATATAATACAAGTCAATTACCTCGATACCCAAGCGTTTCAGGCTATCTTCGCAAGCTTTACGGATGTATTCTGGTTTATTATTCACACCCAGAAATGCGCCTGCTTCGTTGCGTTCATTGGCAAACTTGGTTGCAATAATCACCTGATCGCGCTTATCTTTGAATGCCTTGCCCAACAAGACTTCATTATGAAAAGGTCCATACATATCCGCTGTGTCAAAAAAATTATAGCCTTGTTCAATGGCTGCATGGAGCGTTTTGATGGACTCCTCATCATTGAATTGCCCGTAGAACTCCGACATTCCCATAGCGCCAAAGCCCATTCTGGAAACTTGTAAGTCACTGTTGCCTAATGTTACTGTCTTCATAAATAAAATTATTGATTTTTGTGAGATGAAATACAGCAACAAAATTAGATGCAACAAGACTCGGATGCCTTATACAAATTTAGGAAGCTTGTACACTTTTTCCTGATTGGCGGTACTCACTTGGCGATAGGTTCGTTTTATTCTTAAAAAAGCGCGAAAAGTACTGTGGATACTCGAATCCAAGATCATAAGCCACCTGTGAGACGCTGCAATCAGCTTGCAACAATAATATTTTAGCTTCTTCCACTAAGCGGTCATGCAAATGTACCAACGTAGGCCTGCCCGTGAATTCCTTCATCAAATCACTCAAATAACTCGGCGAAAGATTCAACGCTTGCGCAAAATACTCCACACGTGGCTGCCCTAATTCTTGATAGCGGCGCTTGGCAAAAAAATCGTTAACCAACTGCTCAAAACGCTCCAACGTATGATGAGAAATCTTTTCGCGGGTTTGAAATTGCCGCTTGTAATAACGATCGGCATAATTGAGTACTAATTCAATATAAGAAATCAGAATCGCAGGGCTGAACTCGATCCCAGTTTGTTGGTATTCCTTATGCATCTTTTCAAAAATATCAACCATCGCCTGTTTTTCGCTTTCCGACAAATGCAAAGCCTCGTGTACTGCATAATCAAAAAAATCGTAATGCCGGATGCGCCGAGCTAAGTGGTGGTCATTCAAAAAACTAGGATGCAACAAGATGCCATAGCCCTTCCAATCGCTGGTACCACTATACGCCACGATCTGATTTGGTGAGAAAAAATACCAAATCCCATCCGCAGGGTCATAATCGGTGCGCCCGTAGTGAATCGTACCTTCGCCGTCCCACTTTAATGAAATACGATAGAAGCCACAAGTATGCGCATCCACCGTTTTTTTGAAATGGGGCAGAATATCTTCATACTTAAACACTGAAATCAAAGGATGCTTAGAAAGCGGAATATGAAAAGCGCGATTATGCTCATGGATATGCTCGAAATGATTCATGCTTTAGTCCTGCGTTTTAGGTTACTTTGCATAAACAACTGGAAAGAGAAAAGAGATGGAAGTATTTTTGAATTTTTATGAATTTTAATTTATCAATGTAAGATTATTCCCATATATAAAAACAGGCTCCCGAAATATTATCTCGAAAGCCTGTTTTGTAAATATCTCAATATCTTATTTTCCTAATTCTTAAACTCCTCATTCTTCCCCGCTAAATCCAACAAAAATGCATATTGCAGTGCCGTTTCATGCAACGCTTTGAAGCGCCCCGAAGCACCGCCGTGCCCAGCTTCCATATTGGTATGCAAGAGTAAAGGATTTTTATCAGTTTTCATTTCGCGCATTTTGGCAACCCATTTCGCGGGTTCAAAATATTGCACTTGCGAATCATGCAAACCCGTTGTCACCAGTAGCGCCGGGTATTCTTTAGCTTCCACATTATCATAAGGTGAATAAGATTTCATATAATCATAATATTCTTTGTTCTTGGGATTGCCCCATTCATCGAACTCAAAGGTAGTCAACGGAATGCTTTCGTCCAACATGGTCGTGACTACATCTACAAATGGCACTTGCGCTACCACGCCTTTCCACAGATCAGGACGCATATTCACGACAGCACCCATCAGTAGCCCCCCAGCGCTGCCGCCCATCGCAAAAAGCTTGTCTTTGCTGGTATATTTATTTGCCAAGAGCCATTCGGCACAATCAATAAAATCTGTAAACGTGTTTTTCTTTTTCAATAATTTGCCATCTTCGTACCATTGGCGACCCATTTCTGACCCGCCGCGAATGTGGGCGATCGC
>JANRME010000080.1:0-26663 GCA_033761835.1 Saprospiraceae bacterium | reverse complement strand
CACCGTACCAGGATTTAGCAAACCTCTCGGTTTACGGCAATTTCTTTTACAATCCTGAATTAGCATTGTACATGGACGATAGCCAATTTGGTGGCGCGGTGCCAGCATTTGCAGGGCTTCGCATCCAAAGTAAATCCCTGGGGTCTTTCGATTTTAGAAATGGAAAAGATGGCTTGTTTGGCTTGAAAGGTAATCCGGCATTGGCGGGTACGGCTTTGGATGATGCAGTTTTTGGCACTTTATTGCTTCCTGCTGCGGCTGCTCCGCGTGCGGTAGATTTATGGCCGATTTTTCATACAGGCGTACCAAATTTGATACCTTATCAATTGGCGACAGGCAAAAACGGCAACCCTTTAGCTGCTGGTAAACCCTTCATTAACAACTTTTTACCTAATGGCGGCGATATGCTTCGCTTGAACATGGCAGTGCCGGTGACACCGCGCAATGATGCAGATTTTAGCTCTTTGGGCATCGTACAAGCGGCAGTTTTGGGCTTGACAGACCCGCGCTTCAATGCTAACACAGACATTCAATTTATTCCTAATATGGACGGTTTCCCGAATGGTCGCCGACTTGAGGATGATGTGACGCGTATTGAATTACAGGCAGTAGCTGGCGTAGCCCTTGCAGCCATTGGCTTGTGGTACGATGATTATGTGCCTGGAAGTACACCTTCGCCGGTGACAAATTTACTGGTAAATGTTTTGCAATATTCTACTGGCGTAGAAGCAAATGACGCAGCTTTCAGAAGTGAATTCCCTTATGTGGCAGCCCCTTGGCGCGGCACTGAGACAGGACAATAAATTAAATGTAAAGATTTACTAAATAAAGTAAAAGATTTGCTAAATATTACAGATTTAGTAAATCTGAAAAAAACAATAAAGAAACAATGAAAAAGCTAAATATAATTTTATTTCTATGCTTGATGGTGGCGCAAATAGCCTGGGCTTCCAGCCACCGCGAAGCGCCTTTGATTTCTAATGATCCACTTGCGGATAATACCGATTTATATGCTTTCCGCAGCCCGGACAATCCTGACATGGTGACGATTATCGCTTGTTATGTGCCAATGCAATTGCCGCATGGCGGTCCAAATTATTATGGTTTCGGTGAAAATATTCGCTATGAAATTCATATTGATAATAATATGGCGACTACTGGCGATGATATTATTTACCGCTTTACATTTAAGAAGGTGTATGAAGACCCAACTACGTTTTTTTACATCCGTTTGGGTAAGCAAAATCATAAAACGACTTATACACTTGAAAAAAGTACCAACGGCGGCGCTACTTTTCAAACGGTCGTGATGAATGGCATCGTGCCACCAAATAATATCGGGCTTCGTTCGATTGAAGGTGGAGCAGGCTTGAATACGACTTACGAAACCTTGATGACAAATGCGATTACGAATGCAAGCAGCGGAGAGAAAGTATTTTGCGGCCCGACGGACGATCCTTTCTTCGTGGATTTGGGTGGTGTTTTTGACCTCGGCGATATGCCTCGTCAAGGCAATGCGCCCAGAGACGGCGTAGGCTGTTTGAACGTTTCGACGATTGCGATTCAAGTACCCATTTCAATGTTGCAAAAAGATGGCAAAACCGCTGCGCAGGCTGCGAACATTCTGGATGGAGATTTTGTAATCGGGGTTTGGGCTTCTGCCAGCCGCCGCCAGATTAGAACACTCAGTTCTTCAACTTATAATGAAAATTATAGTGGCGATTGGGTGCAGGTGTCTCGACTGGGCATGCCGTTGACCAACGAAGCTGTAATTCCGATTGGTTTCAAGGATTTGTGGAATGCGACGACACCTTATCAGGATTTAGCGAATCTCGCCACTTTCGGTGATTTTTTCTACAACCCGGAATTGGCTTTGTACATGGATGATAGCTTATTTGGTGGTGCGGTGCCAGCCTTTGCACCTTTGCGTATCCAGCGCAATTCCTTACAATCCTTCGATTTTGGTTATGGACAGGATGGTTTATTTGGTTTGAAAGGCAATCCGGCTCTGGCAGGAACAGCTTTGGACGATGCGGTTTTCGGTACCTTGCTCTTGCCAAAAGCGGGCGCAGCACGGGCGGTGGATTTGTGGCCCATTTTCCATACGGGTGTACCGAATTTAGCGCCCTATCAATTAGCTACCGGCAAAAACGGCAATCCGCTGGCTGCGGGTAAACCCTTCATTAACAACTTCTTACCCAATGGCGGCGATATGCTTCGCCTCAATATGGCAGTGCCCGTGACACCGCGCAACGACCCGAATTTTAGTCCTTTGGGCATTGTGCAAGCAGCAGTGCTGGGCTTGACCAATCCGACGTATGCAGGCAGTACAGATATTCAATTTATCCCTAATATGGATGGCTTCCCGAATGGTCGCCGATTAGAAGACGATGTGACAACGATTGAATTGCAGGCGGTAGCAGGCGTGGCCCTTGCGGCTATTGGCTTGTGGTACGATGATTACACTGCTGGCGGCCCGAATCCGGTGACGCAGGATTTATTAGATGTTTTGACGTATGATCCGGGTGTAAATGCCAATGATACAACGCTGAAAGCTACTTTTCCGTATGTACAAACGCCGTGGTCGGGTACAAGTAAATGCTCTGGTGAAGAACGTGCATATGACCAGCCAGATATTTTACCGCCAACGATGACAACGAGCGTAACGGGCTTGGATGCGCCGGATGTATTCGCTTACAACTTCCCGAATCCTTTCAAAAATACAACGACTTTCCGCTACCGCGTACGCGTGGGCAGCAAGGTGGGTATTCAAATTTATGATATTAAAGGGAAATTATTGCAAACAATACTAAATGAAAATTTGCAACCAGGTGAATATCAGACAGATTGGAATGCATCCAAACTACCTGCAGGAACTTATATCGCGAAAATTACTTCTGACAATAGCATTTTACAAACGGTGAAATTGACGAAGACAAATTAAACGGTTTGGCGCATTTTTAAAATGTGCCAAACTTCTTGAAATCAAAGCTTTAAGCAGGGGGGAAATTATAGTTATTTAACTTTTATGAAGCGCACTTATTTTTTATTAATGATGATTTTATAAGTGCGCTTCTCTTTAAAATTATATCAAAATGAAAAATTTTCTACTTCTATTGATTATATTAATTATTTGCTGGTCGTGTACTAATAATAATTCCCAAAAAGCGATAGGATCGCTAGAAATTCCTGAATTATTACAACGTGGAGCAGTCATCGGTCCGACCGAAGAAATGGGGAGCATCAATGACTTGTATAATAATCTGGTAATAAAAATTAAATCCGACCCCAAAAATTATGATGCAAGATTAAGCTTAGCGGAATTATTCATGCAGGAAGCCCGCATTTCCGGTGAGCACGGACATTATTTTCCGGCAGCGCTCACGATTGTTAACGCAGTATTAAATGAGAACCCCGAACAAGGTTTGAAGTATCGCGCGATGCTCGATAAAGCCTCTGTGTTATTATCTTTGCATCAATTTGCGGAAGCTAAGAAAATCGGTGAAGAAGCAGTGAAATTAAACCCTTATGATGCAGGAATTTATGGCGTTTTGGTGGATGCAAATGTAGAATTGGGCAATTATGAAGAAGCCATTAAAATGTCGGATAAAATGATTTCGGTGCGTCCTGATATTCGTTCTTACAGCCGTATTTCCTATTTACGCGAGATTCATGGTCAGCCCGAAGGTTCGATAGAAGCCATGAAATTAGCAGTTTCGGCGGGTTATCCTGGACTGGAACAAACCGAATGGGCGCGTCTGGTGCTGGGAAATCTTTATAAAAATTATGGACATTTAGATAGCGCTGAAATGCAATATAATATTGCGCTTTCCATGCGTCCAAATTATCCATTCGCGGTGGCCGCTTTGGCAGAAGTGGAGACCTTGAAAGGGAATGAAGTAAAAGCGAAAGCATTATTAGAAAGGGCTTGTACCTTGATTCCAGAAGTCGGTTTTTATGTGGAATTGGCAAAAATGGAAAAGGAAAAAGGCAATCTTGATCGCGCTAAAAAATTGACCGACGAAATCCTGGCGATGCTGGCGGATGATGAAGCTTCGGGCCACATGATGTCTTTGGAATATGCTGAAGTATATATGGATTTACTTGATAATCAGGATAAAGCGTTGGAATATGCGAAAAAAGAATACAGTGCCCGCCCAGATAATATTGATGTAAATAAAAGCCTAGCAATTATTTACTATCGCAAAGGAAATTATAATAAGTCGAGCGAACATTTAATGAAAGCTTTGAAGACAAAATCTAAGAATCCTGAACTCGTTTGCTTGGATGGTTTGCTGAAGCTAAAAGCCAATGCTAATGCCGAAGGTAAACAGTTGATTCGGCAAGCGTTTTCTTCCAATCCAAATTTGAGTTGCTCTTATTGTGACGAAGCAAAACAAATATTATAATCAAAATATGGCGCATTTCCAAAATGTGCCATATTTATAAAATAAATCATTATTTTTTAATCGCAATAAAATGAAAAAAATTATTACATCCGTTTTTGCTATTTTCTTAATAGCTCAAATGCTATCAGCGCATAACGGCAGCATTCGCGGAAGCGTACAGGATGGTGCTACCAAAAGCCCTTTGGTTGGTGCGATTGTGACACTGGAAGGTACTCAAAAACAAACTTATACCGATGACCTCGGCTTTTATCAATTTACAAATTTAGAAGCTGGTGCATATAAAGTTATTATTCATTATCTTGGCTACGAACGCTTGACCGAATCGGTGGAAGTAGTTGACAGTGAAACATCTACGGTTCGATCTTTTTTAAAAAGTGTACCAATCGAATTACAAGGCGTTGTAATTTCGCCAGAGCCGGAAGTGAATCGCCGCATCGTATCTTCCTTGGATATTCACTTGCGCCCGACCAATACTTCGCAAGATATTTTGCGCATGGTGCCGGGCTTATTCATTGCGCAGCACGCGGGCGGCGGCAAAGCCGAGCAGATTTTCCTGCGCGGTTTTGATATAGATCATGGAACCGATATTTCACTCAATGTTGATGGCATTCCAGTGAATATGGTCTCGCACGCGCACGGGCAGGGTTATGCGGATTTACATTTTTTAATCCCTGAAACGGTGGAGCGAGTACAATTTGCGAAAGGCCCATATTACGCGCCTTACGGCAATCTGGCAACCGCCGGTCATGTTGGCTTTCAGACCAAAAACGCGATTGATAAAAGCATGATTAAGCTGCAAGCGGGGCAATTTGATACCTATCGCGCGGTGGGAATGTTCAATTTGTTGGATCAATCCCAATCCAATCGCGCACAAAATGCTTATTTGGCAACGGAATATTTCTTTTCAAACGGGTATTTTGATAGTCCACAAGCTTACAATCGCTTCAGTGCTTTATTAAAATATAATACCGCGCTAAATAATAATCATTATTTGTCGGCATCATTATCATCTTTCACAAGTCGTTGGGATGCCTCCGGGCAAATTCCAAACCGTGCTGTGGAAAGCAGACAAATTGGGCGTTTCGGTGCGATTGATGATACCGAAGGTGGCAATACGAGTCGTACGAATGCTAATTTTCAATTGATTTCCTTATTAGATGATGGTAGTTCGGTGCGCAATCAATTTTATTTCAGTCGCTACGATTTTGAATTGTATTCCAATTTTACCTTTTTTTTGAATAATCCTGTTGATGGTGACCAGATTAAACAGAAAGAAAATCGTAATATCTTTGGTTATAATGGCGCTTATCAACGCAGCGATGATTGGGCAGGCATGGAATGGCAAACAGAACTTGGACTGAATTTCCGGCGAGATGGTGTGAGCAATAATGAACTTTCTCGTACCAAAGGCAGACAAACCACTTTGGAACGCTTGGCTTTGGGGGACGTGGATGAGATGAATATTGGGGTGTATGTTGATGAAACGATTCGGATTGGTAAATTTTTGACTTTGAATGCTGGGCTTCGTTTTGATCAATTCCAGTTTTTGTATGTGGATCGTTTGAAAGAAGGCTATGACCGCCAGATTGCTTCCGCGAATATCGTGAGTCCTAAATTAAATGCTTATTTCACGATTAATGACCGTTTGCAATTGTTTGCGAATAGTGGTTCTGGTTTTCACTCGAACGATACACGCGTAGTCGTTGCCCAGAATGGGAAAGAGATTTTGCCAAGAGCAATCGGCGTGGAAGCAGGCGCAATGTTTAAATTGACACCCAGATTTTTGTTGAGCACGAGTGTTTGGAATTTGGATTTGGAGCAAGAATTTGTTTACGTCGGCGATGAAGCAGTGGTAGAACCTAGCGGCGAAACGCGTCGGCAGGGCGTGGACGTAGCGGGGCGTTTGCAATTGCTCAATTGGTTATTCGCTGATTTTGATGTGAATTACACCTTCGCGCGCGCGCAGGACGCACCTGAAAACGAAAACTTTATTCCTTTGGCCGCAGAGATAACCAGCATTGGCGGTTTGACTTTTGATGCTAAAAATGGCTGGAATGGTAGCTTGCGTTATCGTTACCTCGGCGACCGCCCGGCGAATGAAGACAATTCGGTGATTGCGAAAGGTTATTTCTTGATGGATGCGGTGATAAATTATACAAAATCGAAATATGAAATCGGTTTTAGCATTCAAAACTTATTGAATCGAGATTGGAACGAAGCGCAATTTGATACCGAAAGCAGATTATTGAATGAAGCAGAACCCGTGTCGGAGATTCATTTTACGCCTGGCACGCCGTTTAATTTGAATATGTTTTTTTCTTATTTTTTCTAAGCGCTAAGATGCGGCGCATTTTCAAAATGTGCCACATCTTTGAGATGCGCCATAATTTTTAAGGCGGCAACTACCCATATTCCCCATAAACCAATATCTTTGCGTTGCACTTTCACATAAGCCAAAATTTGAACCGCCCAAACACCTATATATCAGACGATAAAATAATCCAACTGTTGCAAAACAGTAAAAAGGAGGGTTTATCCCTGTTGTACGACAAGTACGCGGGTGCTTTGTACGGTGTTATTTTCAAGGTAGTTCAACAACAAGAAGCGGCAGAAGAAGTTTTGCAGGATACGATTCTTAAAATCTGGAACAACGCTTCAAAATTTGATGCTTCAAAAGGGACATTACCTGCGTGGATTGTCAATATTGCTCGAAACGCAGCGATTGATCGCATTCGACTCAAAAAAATCAATACCAAAACCCAAGAACTAGAACCTATTTCCAATACGCTGGAGCAACAAGCGCTGAATCCGGATGTCATTGGTGTAAAAGAATTGACAGAGAAACTGAATCCTGAACAGAAAGCGATTATAGATTTGATTTACTTTAATGGTTATACCCAGTCAGAAACGGCTGAAGCACTGAATATTCCGGTTGGAACAGTAAAAACGCGGCTGCGAGCAGCTATTTTAAAAATGAGAGAAATGTTTTCATTAGAATAAATGGATGTACAAACATACATAGAATCTGGTGTTTTGGAATTATACGTTATGCAGGCTTTACCCGATGCCGAGCGCAAGGAAGTAGAGTCGCTGGCAGCGCAATACCCTGAAATACAAGCCGAAATTGAGCGGATAGAAGCGGCATTGCAACAGTATGCCTTAGATTATGCGCAGGTGCCAAGACCTGATTTAAAGCGTGAAATTTTCTCAAACATTCGGGATTTACCAAAAAAAGAAACCCCTGTTGTTCCATTTTGGCGGTGGGCAATCGCCGCAGCTTTCATACTCGCCATTGGAAGCAGTATTTGGCTCTATTCAAAATGGAACGAAAGTAAACAAGCATTCGCTCAACTCACTGTTGCACAACAAACTTTAGAACAAGATTGCCAGCTTACCCGCCAGCAATTGAATATCTTAACCAATCCACAAACCAGAGCAATTGTGCTGAATGGTTTACCGATTGCTCCTGAATCTCGCGTGAAAATTTATTGGAATGCCGAACACGAGGCAACTTTTCTTTCCATCGAATCACTCCCTCCAGCGCCTGATGGTATGCAATATCAACTTTGGTCACTCATCGGCGATAATCCTACGAGTGCAGGCGTATTTGACCGAAATATTGGTGTATTACAAATCATGGAATCCGTGGCCAATGCCGAGCAATTTGCGGTCACCCTCGAACCGGCGGGCGGCAGCGCTACACCTACGCTGGATCGGATGTATGTAGCGGGAAAGGTTTGAATTCTTTCCATTTTAAAAATAACGTTGGGTACTTATACCAAATTGGAAATTTGAAGTCGAAAGTCGAAAATTTTAAATCGTTGAAAAACAACTGATTAATATAATTTCAATGCGTTATTTCTAATTTAAAGTAGCATTAATTGGATTCCTATATCTTTGTTCTTCCAGTTATAAAAACTATTTTGGAAATGAATAAGATGATACTTACTTTGGTTCTAATGAGCCTTGCTTCTTTATTGAATGCTCAAAATAAACCTCTATCACGCCTGCAAGCCTCTGAAAATAAGCGCTTTCTGATCACAGCCGATGGCAAACCCTTTTTTTGGTTAGCGGATACGGCTTGGGAATTATTTCATCGCTGCGACCAAGCAGAAGCGGATCTTTATTTACAGAAGCGCGCTGAACAAGGTTTTAATGTGATACAAGCGGTCGCTTTAGCCGAGTTAGATGGCTTGAATACGCCAAACGCCAATGGTGACAAGCCTTTGCATAATAATGATCCGACGCAACCCAATGAAAAATATTTTCAACACGTAGATTATATCATAAATCGCGCTGCTGAACTAAATATTTATATCGCATTATTACCGACCTGGGGTGATAAATTATTTAAAAATAACTGGGGAATCGGGCCGGAAATTTTTAATCCGCAAAATGCGCGTGCTTATGGTAAATGGATTGGCAACCGCTATAAAGAAAAAACGAATATTATATGGGTACTCGGCGGCGACCGAAATCCGCGCCCAGGCTCACAGGACGTGGAAGTTTGGCAAGAAATGGCGGAAGGCATCGCGGAAGGTGCAGGCGGATATGATAAAACTTTAATGACTTTACATCCGCAACCCGCCGAACCGGGCGGCTCTTCCAATTGGTTTCATAATGATAATTGGCTGGATTTTAATATGCACCAAACCGGGCATTGTCCAAATCAACCGACTTATAAAAAAATATTACATGATTATAATTTGCAACCAACCAAACCGACACTTGATGGAGAACCTTTATATGAAGACCATCCCAATTGCTTCAACGCCAGAGAATTAGGGCATAGCGTACCAGATGATATTCGCCGCATTATGTATTGGAATGTATTTGCAGGCGCCTGCGGTCAAACCTATGGCTGTCATGATATATGGCAAATGTATAAAATTGGGCGCGATCCTATTAATGCACCTTTACGTCCCTGGGATAAAGCGCTCGACCTGCCAATGGCAAATCAAGTAAAATACTTGAAAAACCTGATGCTTTCCCGGCCTTACCTGACGCGCATTCCCGATCAAAACATGATACAAACATTACAAAATGATGATGAACATTATGTCATTGCTACTCGCGATGCGCAAGGAACGTATGCAATGGTTTACTTTCCAACGGGCAAAACGGTCGAATTAGATTTATCAATTTTATCGAGTAAAAAATTAAAAGCGACCTGGTACGACCCGCGTATGGGTGTTTATTTAAATGAGATAAAGATTAGAAAATCAAATAATTATAAAGCCTTGCCGCCTTCGTCAGGTAAAGGGCAGGATTGGGTATTGGTGGTAGATATGGAAAAGTAGTTTAAATATTCAGATTTTTTACTGACAAAATAATAACTTTCGAGCGAACATAATCTCGAACCCTCTAAATAAAGCATTATGAGCAAAAAAATAGGATACGGACTCATTGGTTCTCAGTTTATTACGACGATTCATGCCGAATCTATCAAAAGCGTAGCGGATGCGGAAATCCTTGCGGTGATGTCGCCGACGCCCGGAAATGCAGAGAAATTTGCTAAACAGCATGGCATCCCAAATTATTTTACAGAATTAGATAAAATGCTGGCGATGCCCGAAATTGATGTAATTGTAATCGGTGCGCCAAATTATTTACATTGTGATATTACATTAAAAGCCGCGGCCGCAGGCAAGCACGTGATATGCGAGAAACCGCTGTGTATGAACCTGATGGAAGCCGATCAAATGATTGAAGCTTGTAAAAAAGCGAATGTAAAATTGATGTATGCCGAGGAATTATGCTTCACACCAAAATATGTCCGGCTCAAGAATTTATTGGACGAAGGCGCTTTGGGCAAGCCGGTTTTAATTAAGCAATCTGAGAAGCATGATGGGCCGCACGCCCCGCATTTCTGGGATGTGGAGCTCTCCGGCGGTGGCGTTACGATGGATATGGGTTGTCATGGAATTGAATTTTTCCGCTGGGTGCTGGGTCGCCCGAAAATCAAGTCGGTGTACGCGCAGATGGGCACTTATGTACATACCGATAAAACGATTGGCGATGATAATGCCATTATTATTCTTGAATTTGAAAATGGGGTAGTGGCGATGGCGGAAGAAAGCTGGAGCAAGCTTGGCGGAATGGACGATCGCGCAGAAATACATGGTTCTGAGGGAGTTGCGTATGCAGATGTTTTGCAAGGTAATTCCATTCAAACCTATAGTTCAAAAGGTATTGGCTATGCAGTAGAAAAAGCTGGCAATACGGTGGGTTGGAGTTATGTCATTTACGAAGAAGCCTGGAATTATGGCTTTCCGCAAGAATTTGCACATTTTACAGATTGTATTAAAAATGATAAGCAACCTTTAGTTACTGGTGAAGATGGCAGGGCCGTATTGGAAGTAATATTTGCAGCTTATGAGTCGGCGGGTACGGGGAAAAAAGTAATGCTTCCTTTTGAAACAAAAGTGGACAAACCCTATAAGCTTTGGAAAAAACCATGATGTAATAAATGGCTAAATATGATGTTTTTGTAATAGCAGACCTGTGTATTGATTTATTATTTACTGGAACGGTACGGCCAAAGTATGGTCAGGCGGAGCAATTGATCGACGATTATACAGTGGATTTGGGTGGTTCGGCGGCTATTTTTGCATCACAATTTGCTAAATTAGGCGGAAATGTTGGACTTTTGGCGAAGGTGGGCGATGATCTTTTTGGCAATATTTTATTAGAAAAAATCAAATCTATTGGTATTTCAACGGAGCATATTTCCATAGATAAAACGCACAAAACTGCCGCAGGCATTGGGCTTTCGGATGGACATGATCGGGCGATGCTCACGTATATGGGCACTTTACTTGATGTAAAATCCGAAGATATTAAAGATGAATTTATTAGAATGACAAAGCATTGGCATATCGCCAGCTATTTTTTGTTGGAAAATCTTTGGGATTTCTGGATTCCATTTTTACAAAAACTTAAAAAACAAGGGCTTACAGTTTCATTAGATACGAATTGGGCGCCGAAAGAAAATTGGCAACAAGTACATGATCTATTGCCTTATATAGATATTTTCCTGCCAAACGAAGAAGAAGCGAAGCTTATCTCCGGTGAAAAAAATGTAATAGAAGCAGGTAAATGGCTATCAAATCGATGTAATTTAGTTGTAATAAAATGTGGCGCAGATGGCGCGATGGCTTTTCAAAAAGAGAAGATTTATAAATTTGATATTCCTATTCATTTAACTGAAAATTTGATCATAGCCGATACCACGGGCGCTGGTGATAATTTTGATGCAGGTTTTTTATATAATTGGCTGTTGAACAATGCTTTAGAGGAGTGTATTGAATTGGGAATGGAATGTGGCACAAGAAGTTTATCGGCCATTGGCGGGATTGAAGGACAAATCATTAAAAGAATCAAGTAAATAATGGAAATTACTTATTACAAAGATTATAATGAAATGAGTTTAGGGGCAAGAGACTTGATTTTGAGTACCCTACAAGAAAAAGGAGATAGCTTATTATGCCTTGCTACCGGCAATTCGCCTTCAAAAACATATCAATTATTAGCTGAATCGTATCAAAAACAAAAATCATTATTCGATCAGGTTCGTATTTTAAAATTGGATGAATGGGGTGGGGTAGCGATGAATGATACTCAAACTTGTGAATCCTATCTTTATAAAAATATTATAGAACCGCTCGAAATTAATAAGGAGCGTTATTTTGCTTTTACAAGCGATCCAGAAAATCCGCAAAAAGAATGTGAAAAAATTCAGAATATTATTGAGACGCAAGGCCCAATTGATGTATGCGTATTGGGTTTAGGTATAAATGGCCATATAGGATTTAATGAACCGAACGAATTTTTGATTCCATATTGCCATGTGGCTACGCTTTCTCAAGCATCGATGCAGCATTCAATGGCACAAGCGATGCAAGAACAACCAACTTACGGCATGACACTCGGTATTGCTAATATTTTATCTTCAAAAAAAATAATATTATTAGTAGCTGGAAATAATAAAAAACCAGCATTTGAAAAATTATTGGAAAAAAGAATTTCTACCTGGCTGCCCGCATCTTTGCTATGGTTGCACCCAAATGTAGCGTGTTTTGTAGATGAAACAGTTATTAATTAAATAATTAAAGCTGCCAGAAATTTAAATAAACCCTGCCAGCTTTAATTTTTATTTATAATTCTATTAAAAAACAACATCGACTTCTACAACTTCATTTCCGCGTTTTACTTTTACTTTGGTTTTATCTCCGGCTTTGAATTTGCTCAAGCCTTCCATATAGCCGTAAACATCTTTCACTTGATATTCACCCATTTGAATAATAATATCCCCTTTTTGCAAACCTGCTTTCGCCCCAGGACGACCATCCAATACACCATCAACGCGCATACCTTCACCGCTATGAACATAGTCGGGCATCACGCCAAGCGTCACTTTGAAATCAGCTGCCCTACGGTTTTGGCTTTCATCCTTGGTTTTGGTAAAGGCGAGTTTACCCTTAGCGTCTAAATTTTCAATTAATGTAATAATAAAATTACTTACATCTAATAAACCTTCATAATTAATCTTTTCAGAATCATCGCCTGGTTTATGATAATCGGTATGCTGGCCCGTGAAAAAATGTAATACGGGTTTATCCACAAAATAAAAAGAAGTGTGATCGGAAGGCCCTACGCCCGATTCCGTTGTCACCATTTTAATATCGCCGGCTTTGATCTTGTCCAAAGCCTCTTTCCAAAGGGGTGAAGTACCTACTCCATTGATAGACAAGACTTTTTCAGCATTCAGGCGACCGACCATGTCCATATTGAGCATATAATTTATATTCGCCAGATCAATTGTTGCATTTTCTACAAAAAACTTGGAACCAACCAAACCCAACTCTTCACCAGAGAAGCCCATGAATAAATAATTATTATTTTTCGCTTTACCCGAAGTTTTCAAATATTCAGCGATATGTAATAAAGCTGCGATTCCACTGGCATTATCATCAGCACCATTGTGAATGGATTTGTCATTTGCGGCAAGCGAACTCGAGCCGCCATGCCCTAAATGGTCGTAATGTGCCCCAATAATAATGGTCGTTTTCGCGCCATTATCAAGATAACCCAATACGTTTTTGCCGCTGCGATCCTCGCCACCACTGGTGCTGTGCGGATTTGGATTATATTTAAAATCAAAGCTTTGATACCAGGTGCCGTTGCTTCCGGCTGGCTTTAATCCTAATTTTTCAAAACGAGAAGCGATGTATTGCGCTGCCAGTTTTTCGCCTTCGGTACCAGTTTCGCGGCCTCCAAGCAGGTCGCTTGCGAGATAGACCACATCTACCCGGAGGCCTTGTAAAGCCTCGGATTTGCTTTTCTGAGCAAGTAAAATATTTGTAACAAAAACAAGCAGTATAAAAAAGAGAAATTTGTAGCGATTCATTCTGATTAAGTTATTGATTACTAATTGATAATTCTTTCTAATCGACAAAGTTCGCATAGCTATGGCGATTTTACAACAACAGGCGTAAATTTTACAATATTCCTACATTTGCATTCAATTTGTATTTTCACGACCTGAAAAAGATATGATAATTATGCCCACGAATATTTTTAATAAAACCATTCCGCAAACGCCGCCCAAGCATTTTTACATGGGCGCAGTATTGCTGGGCTTTTCCGTGTTTTTGATTTTGGCGATGTTCCAACCTTTTGGCACTTACACTTTTCAACATCCCGATAAACTGTTGCTACTTGCAGGCTATGGAATCGTGATTACTTTTACATCAATTACCATTTTGGGAATATTGCGTTTACTGCTTCCGCGCTGGTTTGAGCAAAAGCGTTGGAGTTTACAAAAAGAATTGATTGTATTAGGAATTATTTTAATAACTGGAATCACGGCTACTTATTTCTATCATTTTGCTGTCATCGGCAGTAGACTTTCTGTATCTGGTTATTTTTATTTTATGGGCATTGCGCTTTCCACATCCTTGTTTCCCGTAATTTTGATTGTGGCAATCCGCTATTTAAAAGTGAAAAATTATCTTGAAAAACAGATTTTATCTGAAAATCTCGCCCCCAAGCCCGATGTACTCGTTTTGATGGGCGAAAACAAAGATGAAAAACTGACCATATATCGCTCAGAACTCTTATTTTTAAAGGCGGCCGACAATTATGTGGAATTATTTTTACAGAAGAATAAACAACTTGACCGGCATATCATTCGAGGCACCCTATCAGGAATGGCAGCACAACTGGATGATAAAAATTTTATACAAGTCCACCGTTCTTATATTGTGAATATGGATAAAGTGCTGGAAATGAATGGGAAATCACCAAATTATATACTCAATTTTCCGAACTCAATAGAATCTGTACCTGTTTCGCGCAATAAAATTCAGGAAGTACGAGCGTACCTGGCAGCAAAACCTGTTTAATTTTAATATTGGAAATCTTTACACCCAAACCTCACACCCCAAACCTTTCATTTCACCCCTCGATCCTGCATTTCGCCAAGCCCCATCTGCATTTCTTCCCTCAATCCTGCCATTACCCACACTTATTTGCAAAGCTTTTTTCTAACATTCATCTTTGTTCCGTCAGCGATTTTAAAATTTAATATCATGAAACGGAGCAAATTATTTATCACCATCACCGTCGTCGTGTTTTATATTATTGCGGAGTATTTTATGCCTACTTTTTTTGTACCAAAGCAAGACTGGCTGCGCATTTTGATCAACAAAGCATTTCCATTGTTCAGCATTTTATTAGCGCTTCTTATTATACATGGAAATAAAAGGAATCTCCTGGAAGCTTGGGGCATACGGCATGGCTTTGCACGTGGGCTTCGTCTGGCTTTTTTGATGACTTTGCCCATGCTGATTGGCTATGGAATAGCGAATAATTTTAATATAAATATCAGTTTTAATCAGATATTCTATGGAGTGTTAATTGCGCCTATTTTTGAAGAATTGATGTACCGAGGATTTTTATTTGGACAATTATATCGCTTCGGCGGCTGGGGATTTATTCCTGCCGGATTACTTAATGCCTTGATTTTCGGCTCTTTACATTTGTATCAAGCCCAGGATTTTGGAAGTGCAGTTGCAATATTTACAGTCACAGCATTAGGCGGGATGTGGTTTGCCTGGCTGTATGTGGAATGGAATTATAATCTCTGGATTTCGATTTTTTTACATTTGTTTATGAATGTCTGGTGGATCATTTTTGAAATGGGCAATAACGCCGCAGGGGGCTGGTATGCCAATATTTTCAGGGCTTTAGCCATCGCAGCATCTATTATCATCACCATCAGAATGCGTAAAAAACAGGGCAGCTTTAATATTACAAAAAATAAATTTTGGATAAATAAAGAAGCGGGATTATAAATACCAGCGATCAGATTTGATGATAATATGATGTAATTATGAAAAAAATATTAAAAATATTGCCTTATATCCTGCTTGCGTATGCAGCGATGTACAGTACTATCTGGCTCCATGAACTGGGGCATAGCCTGGCATATCATTATTTTGAATGCAAACAAGATGTCCTAAATTTTTATGTTCCAGTATATTTTGCAAATGCAAATCCTTATCCTGTGGACGAGGCAAAATCGGCTACCCTTGAGCGTTGGCAATATTTCTATATAAGTCTAGCGGGTGTTGCCATGAATTTGCTACTTGCATTAGTCCTTTGGGTAATATTACAAAGTAAATTAAAATTCACGCGATTTCTTTATTTTTTTATTATAATGTTTTTATTATCCAATCTCCTGGAAGCGGCTACCTATCTCACGATCAGTAATATTTATCCTTTGAGTGATATGATTGCGATACAAGAATACAATCCGATACTCCGTATTCCTTTGTTTTTATTGGGTTTGTTGTTGATATATGGCATTATTGGGTTAATTATGAACGCACCGAAAACATGGCAAAAGGGGATGACTATTTTCAGCATGGTAGCAGCCCTGGCAATGGGCGGACTCAGACTTTTATTCACCATTTTTTAAAAAATAATATCATGAAAAGTAACTTTATTATTATAATCTTGATCCTTGTTTCCATTCGGGTTCAAGCACAACAGATCACAGGAATCGTTGTTAGTACAAATAATTCAGAATCATTGGCTTATGTCAATATCGGCGTGATCGGTACTACTTATGGCACGGTTTCAGGTTTGGACGGGGCATTTGAATTATTTTTACCAGAAACGATTAATCAAAGCGATTCGCTTCGCTTTTCCAGCATTGGATTTGCAAGTCAAAGTATGACGATTGGTGAAGCGATTTCAAAATCGCCCATGCGTATTGCTTTGCAGCCAATTAATTTAGATTTGCCAGAAGTGATTGTAAGACCGAATTTTACGAATTATGAAAAAATTGGTAATGACAATATTAATGCCAGTAGGGTCACTAATCTCGCCATTCGCAATCGCCCGAATCAGAATTTGGGATCAGAAGTAGGTCGCAAATTCAAAACAAAGAAGCCCGCCTATCTGGAAAAATTCCGATTTTATATTGCACAAAATAATTTTGATACGGTGCGCTTTCGGATCAATATTTATAATTTAAAGAATGGAAAACCAGAGGGAAATATATTAAATGAAAATATTATTATTGAATTAAACAATCGACAAAAAGGCTGGATCGAAGTGGACTTATCCAATTATCAAATCCAGGTAAATGATCATTTTGCAGCCTCCGCTGAATGGGTGTACGCCAGCAATAAAGGTAGCCAGCTTAATTTTCCGATCACGATTCCTTCGATTGGCGCGACGCATTTTTATAAATATGGCAGTCAAAACGCCTGGAAAAAGTTTTCACAGATGTCTTCAGCAATGGAAGTAACGCTGGCGTGGTGATCATCGCTCAATTAATTCAATAAAAGTGCCGTCGGGGTCTTGCACCAGCACAAAGCGCCTTCCATCGCCAAGTGTCACAGGTGTGTCCCCTAGTAGCTTAATATTATTAACTTTCAGCCTTCCGAGGAAAGGGTCGAGATTCTTTACATAGATTGTGATGTATTGCATTCCGAGATCATCCTGGATATTTTTGGATTTACGGTGCTTCGTCTTTTTATTAAAACTCAGCAATTTCAATTCAGTGGCTTGTGGGCTGTCTTCCAATTTCAAAATAGTGACTTCAAAAGGCAGCCCGCCAGTCAAACCAGAACTTTTGCCAAAATTTTCATTAATTTTAAAGCCTCCGGTTTTCTTCATGCCTATAATATTGATATAAAAATCGCTCGATTTTTGAAAATCGGATGCCACCATACCAATTTGAATTGTGCCGTTGGCAAATTCGCTCTGCCCAGATAGGATATTGTTAAAAGCAAAAGGTAAAAGTATTACAGTTAAATACTTAATAATTGCTAAATGTTTGTAATGATTCATGTTTAATATTATTTTAATCTTGTGGATACATAATTCCAGCTTCTTTTCTAATATTATCCAATAATTCCATGAGTTGAAGACTAAAATCAAGGGGCAGCAGATCGCTTTCGGTTTTGCCCTCTTGCAAGCATTGCATCACATGCGCCGCTTCGTAGCTGTAACCTCTGCTTTCAAAATCGAAATGAAACGCTTGAGGACGTTCATCATTCAGTAAAAGCGTCATTGTTGTTGGCTCGTGCCAGCGCGAATGCAGATGAATTGTGCCTTTTTCGCCATAAATAAAAGCTTCGGTTTTGGTTTTGGCAAGGATCGTAGAATGTAAATGCGCCAGGCGACCGTCTTCATATTGTAAAATAGCGCCCATTTCTTCGTCCACACCCGTAGGGCCTATTTTAGCAAACGCCTTGATTCTAGAGGGTTTTCCCAGGATAAGCAAAGCTAAAAATGCAGGATAAATGCCTATATCAAGGAGTGAACCGCCGCCTAAATTTCTATTAAAAAGCCGCCCTTGCGGATCGAATGGAGCATTAAAACCAAAATCCGCTTTTACGGAAATTACTTTTCCAATAGTTTCATTTTCAATGAGTTCCAATGCTTTTTGGGTGGTCGGTAGAAAGCGCGTCCAAATGGCTTCCATCAAGAATGTCTGGTATCCCTGGGCGGTCATTACCATTTTTTGTACCTCCCGCAGATTCATAGCGAAAGGCTTTTCACAAAGCACAGGAATCTTATGCCGCAAGCAAAGCAGCGTATTTTCACAATGCAAAACGTGCGGCGTGGCGATATAGATAATATCTAAGTCCGGGCAATTGACAATTTCGTCATAACTACCAAAAGCGTATGGCGTATTGTATTGATTAGCAAATGCTTGTGAGCGCTCCATCGATTGCGAAGCGACGGCGTGCAACCTGGCATTTGGCAATGCTTTCAGATCGGTTGCAAATTTATGCGCAATTCTACCCAAACCAATGATTCCCCAATTAATTATACTCATTGTTTTATCGTTTCATGGTTATATTGTTCTGTTCATAATTTGATAAATTCGTTCTACATCTTCGAATTTACAAAGCGTTGTACCAATGTTCATCGTAGTCGCTGTACCGCAAGCAATGCCATATCGCAGCATTTGCTTATAATTCCAGCCTTTAGCTAAAGCCATTACCATGCCAGCTACCATGCTATCTCCTGCGCCAACCGTGCTTTTGACGACGACAGTTGGCGGCGTTGCATATTCGATGCCTTCTTTTGAAGCCAACATCGCGCCGCGTGCACCGAGCGACACGATGACAACCTCGCATTTGCCAGATTTAATTAGATTCATCGCTAATGTTTCTTGCTCTTCATGTGTTACTGCTTCTTTTCCACTCAAAATACTTAATTCTTTCAGGTTTGGTTTTATCAAAAAAACGCTTTGTTCAAGGGCTTTCGCCAAACTTGGGCCTGAAGTATCTAATACCAATTTTGCACCCAATTCTTTGGCGGCAAGCGCTACTTTTGCATAAAAATCAATTGGCACCCCAGGCGGCAGGCTTCCACTCGCCACGATGATTTCGGGAATGGGGGAGCGCTTGTGGATCGTTTCAAGAAATAAATCACATTCATTCACCGTCAAGGTTGGCCCAGGCATTACAAAACGGTATTGCTGACTGCTTGCTTTGTCGAATACGGTTACACTTTCGCGCGTCCATTCTTGAGTGGTTACTGTTTGAAAAAGAACACCTTCTTTTGTCAACAGTTTTTCGATCATTTCACCCGCCGAGCCACTGGATTGAAGGATAGCCAAAGCCTCGCCACCCAAGCGTTTGATGACTCTGGCAACATTTACGCCACCGCCGCCTGGGTCATAATGTGGCGCTTCGCAGCGTAATTTGATTTCGGGCAGCAATTTATCAACCGAAGTACTGATGTCTAAAGCAGCATTGATGGTCAAGGTGACGATTTTCATGGTTTCAGCGATTCCTTGTTTTCTTGATTTATAGAATGCGTATGTAAAGGTTTTCTGAAAATCCAGATAAAAACAATAATTCCGATTATTAAAGTAAAAACAGTAATGTAAATCATCAACATTTCCAATTTTATAGACTCCAATTGGTGTTCAAAAAAAATACCCAGTAAAATATATAATGTAACATAAGTAGCAGAGCTGGCAGCATTAATGATCGCAAAACGCAACCACTTGATGCCCGCTGCAGCCGCCAAAAACGGCGTAATAAAGCGCAATTTCGGAAAATAAGACATCATAAAAATCGTCTGCCAGTCATGCGCGACGATACGTTTTTTAAAACGTTCCATCATTTCCATTTCAGAAGTTTTGCGGAGGCGATTAAACAAAAATTTACCAGATTTTCCTAATCCGTAATAAACATTATCCACAACAATCAAGCCGCCCAATGCTGTCAAGCCCGCCAATAAAGGATGGATATGCCCTTGATTGGCAATAAAACCCATCGTGATGAGTACCAACTCTTCTGGGATCGGTGTGATTTGATCAAAAAAGGCAAACCAAAGGAAAATCCCCAGGTAAGAAAATTGTTCTATCAGCTCTTGAAAATCGGTCATAAATGGTGTTTTGGTCCTATAGTGTTTTGGTGTTATTGGGTTCTGGAAGAATTTTTCTAATAATTATAATCCTATTGTGCCATAACACCATAATTCTCTTATTTAGAAAGCAAATCCAACACTGCTGTGGTCATTGCAATGGCCCCGGTTTTTAAAGTTGGTTCTGGTACAGGTGCAAATTTAGAATTATGCAAACTCGGCATCGGTGCTTCGCCTTTTTCAGCTTTTGCAAGTAGCTGAGAATCAATCGCTCCCAACCAAAAAATGCAGGTCGGAATTTTTTCTTCGGTTCTGCCAAAATAGCTAAAATCCTCACCCGCCATTGTTGGCGGCACGTCCATTACATTTTCTGCGCCTAAAGTTTTTTGGAAAGCACTTTTTAGACGATTGGTTAAAGTTGGATCATTATAAACAGAAGGACAGAATTCATTTTTTAAATTCATTTTCGGCATCATATCTTCAGGAATGCCCGCAGCCATTGCTTCGCCGACGCAAATTCGTTTGATTTTTTCAATAATTTGATCGCGCACTTCATCATTATAACAACGCATGGTCAGTTCTAATTTCACTTCATTAGGAATTACATTGCCTTTGGCGCCGCCGTGGATCGAGCCAACCGTTACCACTGCTGGTTCGAGCGGCGAAATTTCTCGACTCACCACCGTTTGTAAAGCCATAATAATTTTTGCGGAAAGTACCACCGGGTCAATCGTGGTGTGCGGATAAGCGCCGTGACCACCTCGCCCATAAACAGTGATGTCCATAAAATCTGTGAAAGCGAAGCTGTATTCCGACTTTACGCCAATTTTTCCCGCAGGAACATTTGGTGCAGCATGTAATGCCAAGACATAATCCGGTTTTGGAAATTTTTGGAACAAGCCTGCGTCCAGCATTGCTTTGGCGCCGCCGTTGCGTTCTTCGGCTGGCTGCCCAATAAATACAAGCGTTCCTTTCCACTGATTTTTCATTTTCGATAAATTCCTTGCAGCGCCAACCCACGAAGTCATGTGTGTATCGTGCCCGCAAGCGTGCATCACGCCTACTTCGTTGCCGACTTCATCCTTGGTTTTGACTTTACTGGCATAAGGCAGGCCCGTTTCTTCTATGATTGGCAAGGCATCCATATCGGTGCGCACCATCACAGTCGGGCCTTCGCCGTTTTTCAAAATGCCCACCACACCGTTGCCGCCGATTTTTTCGTACACTTCAAAACCCAATGAGCGTAGCTCTTCCGCCATGCGTTTGGCTGTATTTGTTTCGTAAAAAGAGAGTTCAGGGTTTTGATGCAAATGCAAGTAGAGTTTTTCCAAATAAGGATAATCGGCTTCTACCAATTTTTTAATATTGCTTTGCGCAAAGAGCGTATTTATAAAGGTGGCAAATAAAATGATCAGATAATATTGCTTCATGCTTGAAAAATTTGGATTTGATATTCGGTTCTAAAAATAGCGATTTCGTTGGAAATAAAAAGTTTTCCTATTTTGAGGCGGCAATATTTGCTCAATATTTAAATGATAAACCTTGCCAATCGGCGCTATGATATGGAAATTATAGACAGCATTAAAGTCAATTTTAACCCGGAGCAGCTCACGATTCTTAATCTTTGTTTAGCATTTATTATGTTTGGCGTGGCGCTGGATTTAAAATTAGAGAATTTCAAACTTCTTTTCAAAGAACCAAAAGCAGCCATCGTTGGTATCATTTCTCAGATGATATTGCTGCCACTAATTACTATCGGATTGATTTTTTTATTCCAACCGCCCACTTCGGTGGCGCTGGGAATGCTGCTGGTATCGGTTTGCCCTGGCGGGAATGTTTCTAATTTTGCAGTACACATGGCAAGAGGAAATGTAGCGTTATCTGTATTTTTGACGACCACTTCTACCCTGGCTGCTGCATTTACCACACCACTTTTATTTACTTTATTAACGCCGCTTATTCCAGGTGGTAAAGCATTTCAACAAGCAGTAGCTGTTCCTTTGATTGATATGGTTTCTACGATTGTGCAGTTGATTGTGATTCCGCTTATTATTGGAATGTTTGTCAATTATCGGTTTCCGAAATTTACAGACACTATCCGAAAATCGATTCGCACTTTGTCATTACTGATTTTTGCCGGTTTTGTTATCGTAGCGATTATGGGCAATTTGGATAACTTAAAAAACTACCTTCATTTAGTCTTTTTTATAGTATTAATGCATAATGCTATAGCTTTATTTAGCGGCTATGGTTTTGCTTTACTTAACGGCCTCCGTGCTTACGATGCACGCGCCATTTCGCTCGAAACCGGTATTCAAAATTCTGGATTGGCATTAATCATAATATTTAATTTCTATGATGGCTTGGGCGGCATGGCGATGATCGCTGCCTGGTGGGGCGTGTGGCATTTAATTTCGGCATCTACGATGGCTTTTATTTGGAATAGAAGGAGGCTGCAGGATTGAGGGTTGGAGAAAGAGGACTAATTGGTTTCCTAAATGTTCTAAATAAATTTATTTTTTTGATATGAAAATACTTCGACTTTACTTTCGATTATTACTACATTTCGGTTCGTATTATTGGCGAGCCAAAACTATTTATGATATACACTCTCCCTTTGTCACGGATTTGATTAAAGCGGTTTTGGAGGATGATCGCTTTTTTTATGCTTTTGCTGGAATTGAATCATTACGTGAGAAATTATTACAAAATAAAGCAATATTACACATTGAAGATCATGGAGCAGGCTCAAAAGTAAATAATAGTATTACTAGAACAGTCGCAGATATTGCAAAATATGCTGCCATTTCATCAAATACAGGCAAGCAACTTTTTCGCCTGGTCAATTTTTGTAAACCCAAAACGATTTTAGAATTAGGCACTTCACTTGGAATTTCTACCCTTTATTTAGCAAATGCCGCATTGAACGCAAAAATTATTACAATCGAGGGCTGCCATGATGTAGTTGAGCAGGCAAAACATCATTTTGACATCATGAAAGCCTCGCATATTGAAATAAAAGAAGGCGTATTTGAAGAATTATTATATCCGGCGTTAACGAATTTAAAAACTTTGGATTTCCTTTTTTTGGATGGCGACCACCGCGCCGGCGCGAGTTTGCAATATTTTGAGCAATGCTTGCCCTATGCCCATGAAAATAGCGTATTTGTAATTGCGGATATTCATTGGTCAGATGAAATGGAGCAGGCTTGGAAACAAATGCAACAGCACCCACGCATTACACTTTCTGTTGATTTGTTTCACTTTGGTTTACTTTTTTTTAGAAAAGAGAGGCAAGAGAAAGAACATTTTGTTTTGATTGAAAAACGTTATAAACCTTGGCGATTGGGGCTTTTTGGGTGATAAAGGAATGGAGCGATAGAAAACACTTCATTTCTGCAACTTTTTATGAAAGGAGGCGTACATTTTCAAAAATGACGACCCATGCGGACAAAAATATTTGTATTTATTAAAATTCTTTGTTTAGCGACCTTTTTTTCCTGCAATTCCGATCAACCAGAAAGCAAACTTGAAACAACTTTGCAAAAAGCAGGCGCTAACCGAAGCGAATTGGAGAAGGTATTAGCTCATTATCAAGCATCGGGAGATAGCCTCAAATATCAAGCTGCAGTTTTTCTTATCGAAAATTTGTCGAATGGGTATAGTTATTATGGCGGCAATATCGAAGAATATAATCCGATTTTTGCAGAACTCGACGGAATTGACGTAGGCAGGGTGGCTGAAGCGATATTTGAAAAATACGCAGAAAAATATGAGCCACTCGACTTAGAAAAGTTGGACAGAAAGATCGATGCACAGACCATTACCGCCGATTTTTTAATCGAAAATATTGACTTGGCATTTGAGGCTTGGCAGCATAATCCAGCATCAAGAGATATTGATTTTGATCTTTTTTGCAAAGCAATTTTGCCACACCGCGCTTCTAACGAACAATTGGAAAGTTGGCGCCCAATGTTCATCAAACAGTTCGCCTGGTTAACGGATAGTCTAAAAAATCCTGAAGATCGGCAAGAGATTTTAGGGAAAATCAACCGACACCTGGGAGAAGGTTATAAAATTACAACCCATTGGCTGTATCCTTTTATGCCCAAATACAGCCAGGCAATGCAATGCAAAATAGGCACTTGCGACATGATGGCTTCGATGCAGGTGAGCGCCTTGCGCGCTTTGGGAGTGCCAACTTTTAAGGATTTCGTGCCGCGCTGGGGTAACAAAGAATACGGTCATGCTTGGGTGACGGTACTTGATAATCAAGGAAATCCTTACTGGTGCTTTGATGAACATGATGATTATGCTCGTAATGATGGCCCGATTGCATCTTCTTATATTCCTTCCGATTCAATAGGTGCACGCTATTTGCCACCTGGATTTAAAGTAGATTCGTTAAAAACGATACCCAAAGTTTATCGCAATACTATTTTTGATAACCCGGGGCGATTCAAAATGGTGAATTCTCCTTATCAAAATGAAATCCTTGATATGTTTAAAGACCCTCGAATGCACGATGTTACGCATCTGTATGTAAAAGATTGTCAGGATGTAGCGCTTAGTTTTGAAAAAATACCACGCGGAGTTCATTTTGCTTATCTTGGCGTATTTAATAAAAGAGAATGGGAAGCTGTGGCGATCGCAGAGATTGTAGATGGCAAAGCACACTTTGAAAAAATGGGGCAAAACGTTGTTTATTTACCATTCGGTATAAAAAATAAAAAGCAAATACCGCTTGGGCCAGCCTTTTATTTCAAAAATGGAAAGCGAATTGTGTTGAAACCTAATCAAAATAAGCTTCAAAAGGGTAAAATTGATCGAAAAACCAACTTTTTTGCTAATACCTTGGAAAAAGCCAATTTTATGCTTCGTGGCACTTTTGAAGGTGCTAATAAACCTGATTTCAGTGATGCTGTCGTTTTGCATACGATTGAAAAAACGCCAATTTATATGCAGACGGTTGATTTTGATAGCCCTCAATCATTTCGGTACGTGCGTTACAAAGGCCCTACCGATCGGCTCAATGGCGGAGATATTGCAGAACTGGCATTATTTAGTTCGGATGATGAAAATGCCCAAAAATTAAAAGGGAATATTATAGGCACAGATGAATTGCCGGGGGTAACAAAAGAAATGGCGATGGACGATGATTGGGATACTTATTTTCATGGCGCAGCAAAGCAGTGCAATTGGGTTGGCTTAGACCTGGGTAGATCGCAAATTATCAAAAGAATCATGTTTTGCCCACGCAATGATACTAATATCGTAATGCCTGATAATACTTATTATCTTTATTATTGGAATAATGAATGGATTCCTATCGGTAGAAAAAAAGCAGATTCGACTTTTCTTCTATTTGATAATATTCCTGGCAATGCTTTGCTGTGGTTGCACAATGTATCGAGCGGTCAGGAAGAAAATATTTTTATCTTGGAAAATGGGCGACAAGTATTTTTTTAAAATATTATAAAAAACATGATTTTATCATTATATTAATTTTTCATTTCTTTCCAAGCATTAATCAAGCCATTTGTAGAGCTATCGTGCGAAGCAACACTGGCATCATGTTGCAATTCGGGTAGAATTCTTTTAGCTAATTGTTTACCCAATTCCACGCCCCATTGGTCAAAACTAAAGATATTCCAGATAACACCTTGCACAAAAATTTTATGTTCATACAATGCAATCAAGTTGCCCAGAGTATAAGGTGTAATTTGTTTTACCAGAATGGAATTCGATGGTTTGTTGCCCGTAAATACTTTGAATGGCCTCAATGCAGCGATTGCTTCGTCCGATTTTCCTTCTTTTTTCAATTCTGCCTCCACTTCTTCTTCGGTTTTCCCCATTAGCAATGCTTCGGTTTGTGCAAAAAAATTGGACAATAACATCGTATGGTGCTCCCCAATTGGATTATGACTAATGGCTGGCGCAATAAAATCACATGGAATCAAGCGTGTTCCTTGATGTATCAATTGATAAAAAGCGTGTTGACCATTGGTCCCCGGCTCACCCCAGATGATCGGGCCGGTTTGATAATTGACCGATTTGCCATCGCGGCCGACGTATTTGCCGTTGCTCTCCATATTTCCTTGTTGAAAATAAGCGGCAAACCTATGTAAATATTGATCGTAAGGAAGAATTGCTTCTGACGCTGCATCGAGAAAATTAATATACCATATACCGATCAAAGCAAGGATCACCGGTAAATTTTTATCCAAATCCGTCGTGCGGAAATGCTCGTCCATTTCATGAAAGCCTTCCAACAATTGCTGGAAATTGTCAAATCCAATGGTACAGGCAATGGACAAACCAATCGCAGAAGTAAGCGAATAGCGACCACCC
>JANRME010000079.1:0-22120 GCA_033761835.1 Saprospiraceae bacterium | reverse complement strand
GACTTGATAATAAAAGCATACAAGGATAATTTCCTTCCTCGCCAGGGCAACTGTAAATGGATAAGAAGTTTCCATTGTTTAATGATTGAATATCAGCAGCATAAGAAGTAGAAAGGAATTGCTTGCTTTTCCATACTAAATTCCCTTTTGTATCAATTTTATAAAAGAATGCATAATCATCATTATAAAATTCAAAAACATAACCATCTTTCACTTCTATTGGGCCCGCTATGGGAAAGAGACCCATCCCTCCTTCTAAATTAGTAGCCCATTGCAAATTATTTTGTTTATCCAATTTTACTAGGAATGGACCAGACCGACATAAAAAGCCTTCATCTTTAGTAATAATCGCTTCGCCGACAGACTCAAAAGGCGCAAAGGAAGCGCCGGTTATGTAATTTAATTTTTCATCAAAGACCGCTACAAAACTTTGCTTTCGAGTGTTCCAGCCAAGCAAAAGCCCATAAGCCATGACCCGATTACCCTGTAAGTCAATCGAATACGTAAAATGATCCACCGTGCCGGTTTTGAAGAGCTGAAATTTTAATACTTTACCATTTTTATCCAATTTTAATAAAAAAATTAATTCATCAAAACCTTCATAACTACTACCAAGTATGAATATTTCATTTACTTCATTTATTTCAAAATCTTTAAATGATAAAACATTTTGCTTCCAGCTATAACTTTTTGTCCAAAGTTCATTTCCGCATGGATCCAATTTTGTCAACACAACCGCCCCATTTTGAACGGATAATGGCGAATCGCCCAACAGCAAATCCCCATTAGAAAACCGAGCCATTTTTTTATGGAACGATTTTTCCGGTTTCTCCAACAATTTGAAATACTGTTGAGAAAACAAATGCCCGCCCGACAAGCAAAGGCAAAAAAGTATGGTATGCAAGTGCTTGGCTTTCATAAATGAAATATCGGAAATTTGCGGTATTCAAATTAAAAATTTGGGATTTATTTTGGAAGGATGTCTTTTGCTTGTCATTTTATTTGCCGCGAGAATAATAGAAAGGCGGAAGATAGGAACACTGCTTATTCATCTTATAATAAATTTCATTTCGGTTTAGTTCGCTATGAAAAATCGCCCGAATTAAAATGATTATCTCGAGTAAATGAAATCTTTGTTCTACTACTTCAAAATGATTAATAGATATAATTATCAATGATCTGCGAGAGAATAACTAATCGAAGCCACCATATCCCGAGTAGTTTCCTCCCAGTTGCCCATACTGGAATATCGTCGGTAACCTTTTAAAGGTGACCCTTTCGTAGCATAATAGGTAGTGCGTAGTCTGATTTGTTCATATTCTGCTTGCTGTTCTTTTGTCATGGGCACGCGCTTTATTTCTTTTCCATTTGCGTCTTTTTCTATTACAAATTTACGATTTTCAATGCCGGCGCCTTTTGGCCACCAGGCGGGGCGGTGTGTCTCTAAGTAGTTATAATAATCTAACAAGCTTTTGTCAACGATCCATTCAAAGACAAGAAAGAAAGGCTTGTCAATCAATAAATTGTAGGAAGATAAATTAACTGACAACAATCCGTTTGGGATGGATGAACTTATTATTACATTCTCATTTAGTAAGTCTTTTCCGGGCAAACCTTCTTCAACGCTTACTATTCGGCAGCGCAGCTTAAATTCAGGCAGTTCATTTTCGTGGATGTAGATTGTCGCAGACTGAAGCAATAAGTTCTGAGATTTTTCATTCATCATCAATGCCATAGCTGCGCCTCCTGTCTTGCTCGATAAGGCCGTACTACTATTACTTTTTCTTTTGATAAACAAGCCCTGACTGAGTAGTTTTTCTTTACTGGACTTGCCTTTTTTTGATCGAACGACCACTTCTTGTAATTGCACCGCTTCTTTATTCATCCACAAAATAATCGGTTCTTGTTGTGTGAATTTTTGAATCGGCATTTTCAAAAGGCTATAACCAATTGCTGAAAAATAGATGGTATCTTTCAGATACTTGTCGGGAATATGCAAAGAGAAAGTCCCATCTTCATAAGATGCCGTACCGATGGATGTGCCAGGGATACCAATATTTACATAAGGTATAGCTTGTTTTGTATCACGATCCTTGATTGTGCCAGCAACTTGAAAATCAGCCGCTTGTAAAACTGCTGTTTGAAAAAACGAAACAAGGATGAATACGCTGTTGCGTAAATTAAAAGTTTTCATAGCATTAAAATGTTTTGATTGTTTTACTTCGGCGCTGTTCTTACAAAACGAATACCGTAACCCTCCGCAGTGCGCTCGCCGCCTGACCAAGCACCAAAAGGACGATAGCCAATCGGGCTATTGGGATTGAATTCTCCATATTCGTGCCCGTGCGTATAGTAGCCGCCACCTCGGTAGCCATAGCCGGAGGTTTCGATGCCTGAAGGCCAGCCACTTACATTCGCATTACCATTATTATCTAAAGCGCCATCGCCATGTGTGCCAGTGAAGGCTCTGCCGGTTTCGTCGCCGATGGTGACAGCGCGTTCCCAAAGGCTACCCGCCAAATCCATTACCCAATAGTAAGAAGCGCCAAAATTTTCGAGGTTATTGTCGTTAAGTTGAGCTTCGGTCAAGCCATTGAGCAAAGTCAAATTATAGTCGGGCGCGACGATGCGTTGCAGCGCATTTTTAGAAGTCGTAATCCAGGGATATTGCCGATTGACGGGCTTAGCTGTACCTCGACAAGCTTTTTCAAATTCCAATTCCGTCATAGGACGCAGGCCTGCCCAATCTGCCACTGCCATCGCATCATCCCAGGTGATAAAATTGCAAGGACGGCTTGGGGCTTCCGCTACAAAATCATTATTTTCAAAGCGGATGGTGCCTTTCTTTTGATAATAATCGCGCGCTCGATCATTCCTGTGAGCATTGGCTCTTAGCGTATCCTGTGCATTCAAAAAACGGGCATACTCACCTTGCGTTAATTCATATTTCATGATATAAAATGCCTGATGCCCTTTCGGGAAAGCCGCGGGAATAATGCCTTTGCCATCGCCTCGGTATTGCCCTGCCTGATAATTCAAATTTCCTTTTTTAGCACCAATTTCAATGACCTGATTTTCAGCAGTAATTTGGAAAAAATCTTCTGGTTTGCCCGTGTCATCAGATCGGAATAGCGCGCTGTTTTGCAATCCTCTTTCGCTCAGATCGCCCAAAGCAAAGCTGCCTTCAGGAATATAAACCATTTCCACCCCATAGGCGCCAAAAACATTCTCACGAGCACGTGTCGCCCTTACGGATGCTGCATCCAAAGTAATTTCCACTGTCCATTGTACGCGCCCGCGATGCGTAGTGCTCGGCTCAATGAATACGCCCATGCCATCTTCGGAAACCCGAATGCGTCCTTGCACATTATTAGGATTGTGAACGATTTGATGCCCAGAGGGCGCGACTTTTACGACCAGGCTACCGCCAAGCGGGTGATTGTTTCTGAAATAAAGCCACACCGCATCATGGTTTTTGGCATTATGCCAGGCATTATCCCAGGATAAAATGACCCGAGCTTTAGGCCCACCTTCGCCGGGAGGAAGCATCATTAACTCTGTATAATGAATTTGTAAATTGGTCGCTTGTAAAACTGAGAATGAAAAAAGAATAAAGAATAATAAAGCATACGTGCGTAGGGTAGAAACCTTCATCATGTTATAAGTTGTCAGGTGATTATATATGAATTTAAGCAGTTGATTATCAAATGCTAATCTGCAAATATCATGATTTTAGCAGATTAGCATTTGTCAATATTTGCTTTTCTCTATTTTACTTTTATAAATTTCATCTGACCATTGCGCAAGCCGACTAATTTATCATTTTCAAATAAAAATTCGATATTCCCCGATAAGTCAACTATATCCATTTCTACTCTGTACACGTGCGGTCTGTCAGCTTGTGGGTAGGCTTTACCATTTAGATTTTCCCATTTGAAAGTTAAAATTCCATTTTCGATGCTGATCTTTATCGTTCCCCAGGTCACATCATTATAAACACCCACATAATCTGTAACATTTTCCTGATAAACTGGTTTGCCCGGTCGCGCTTTTTCTCTTGCCTCTTTATCTCTTGCCGCCTTACTTTTCAGCGCTTCTTTATTTTCCAATAGCATGGTTTCGGCATTTGCCTTATTAAGCGTAATATTATATGCATAATTTGCCAACAGATGCGGCATATATGAAAATACATCGCCATTGCTTACTGCAACAATTCCGATTTTATGTTCCTGCAAAAAGGAAATATGCGTGGAAAGTCCATCAAAACCGCCAAAGCGCGAATACATTTTTTCTCCATTGAAGGTTGATATATCCCAGCCCAGGCTATAGCCACTGCGCTGGTAGTCATTCCAAGGGCGGTCTTGTACGGCATAAGGTGTCAAAATATCTTCCAACTCAGCATTGTTGAGGATTTGTTGATTGCCATATTTACCATTATTTATAAATATAGAAACCCAATGTAATAAATCATTTACCGAAGCTATTATGCCGCCGGCAGGACTCATGGTATTATCTTTTTTCAGAAAATTAGAAGTGGCACTATTTTTCTCCGCATCAATGACATTTCTTGCAATTTCATTTTGGGAAAATTTTGAAACAAAACAAGCGGAATTTTTCATATCTAAAGGCTTGAAAATCAAATCTTCCACTTGTTGGTGCCAGGATTTACCAGTCACTTGCCTAATAATATAGGCGGTGTAAATCATTCCCAAATTGGAATAGCGATACTGTTTATCAGGAAATGGAATACTTTGGCTTTGCAACAAACTGTCAATCTGCTGATCACTTCTTGCTCCCAAAAAAGCCGTCCACACCTGCGCGGGAATATTGTTGATGCCGTGTGTATGGCTGATAAGTTCGGTCATTTTGATCGTAGAAGCATCCAACTTAGGATTAGAAAAGCTAAATCCGGGCAGATTTTCTGCCATTGATTTGTGTAAACTCAATTTACCCTGGGTTTCTAATTTCTTAGCGGCAAATGCCACAAACGACTTGGTGCTGGAAGCAATGTAAAAAGGCGTTTCGGTGGTCATCTGCAATTTTTTCTCGGGGTAGCGTGAACCGAAGCCTCTGGAATAAATAATCTTGCCATCTTTTACAACACCAATCGCCAAGCCCGATTGGATATTATGCTCTTTGTACAAATCATTTATCAAAGCATCCATTTTGGTTGCTAAGACAGCGTCTTCTTCTTTAGTCAATGTGCCAGATTGCCCTATTTTGCTGGATGCACACTGATTAAAGATAAAAATAATTAATGTGAGTAATAATAATTTGAATCGTCCCATTGTTTCGTTTGTTTTCAGTTTAAAAAATAGCTTTATGCTCTTTCGGGCACAAAGTTGAAAACAAACCATTCATCGGTCTTGAACAAATGAAACCTATCGACCGATTTTTAGGAAAATATAAATAGCTTATTTACTATCAGTTTTTAAAGGCCCTTGCCACAGCACGGTTCTTATCATCCATTTTCCATTCAATTTGGCAAGTAATATATAGTCTGTACCCCACCAGGCGGTCACTTTGGCAGCAGCCGTTTGATCTTGCACTTCGTAGATTTCTACCTTCTTTGGCGTATCAGCTTTTGGAAATCGCTGCTTGGCTTTTACATTATTTGCATAATCAATCATCTCCTGAAAAGACATGGGTTCTCCGGCATAAGTAGCGCTGTTACGATCTTTATAATAACCATATTTGAAAACTTCCTTATCTACACTTCTGATAATCTTGGCGGTATCGCCTTCGTAAAATCCTTCCAGATAATCCATACAAGCGCTTTGAACTTGCTCTTTATCAAGATTAGCTTGCGCAAAAGCTGAAATAGCTATTAATGTAAATAATATGATGCTTAATAAAATTTTCATGATAATTATTTTATATTTTTTTAAAATATAATTAAATAATTACGGAAGCATTTGAATAAGTTGATTTTTTTGATCAATCGTAACGACATAATTTTTAAGCAATTGCATTCCAATATTCACCTCCGGCGCTAACTCTGAAAAAAGTACTTCCAAATTATTAATTTGGTTGCCCGCCAGTATAATATTATCCTGAACCGTTCCGCCCATAAAGTCAAAAACGGTATTGGCTCGCCTGCCTTGTCCTGCTTTTTTTAACTCAGATGTTGCAATGCTATCGGCTAATTTCAAAGGCAAATGCATAGAGACATTCGAGCCGGTATCCATATTACCAAAGGTTTTTACCTTGCCGATTTGTATCGGAATTCGGAAAGGCTCATCATAAGCAAGTGTATTTGGGTCTGATTTTTCAAGATTGCCTTTGGAGATGATCAATTCTTGTTTTTTACAATCAATTGTAATCAGATAGCCTTCAAAGAAATCCCGCCCGATGATGCCCATCGTAGGCTTCGCGCCTGCCCGAAGGTTTCGATTGTAATTACGAGATAATAATTCAAGTTGTTTCCGCTCATAATGTCCGACATTCATAGAAGCCACATTAGCTACATCAACGTTATTGACATTTACGCCATCCGAGTTTCCTGTTTGCCCGATAATAGGAATGCTCAATTGAGCGACTAATGCAGAATCGATGCGCCCTTCGCCGCTTGCGCCGGTATCAAACATGAATAGAAATGGGCCTTTGCCATTGACCATTACATCAAAATGAATTTTATCATTATTCCATTCAAAAGGAATAACGAGCGGATCAACCAATTTTTGAGCAAATACGGATGAAGTTAAGCCCATCAAGAGCAAGAAAAATAATTTTTGTAGCAACATAGATTTATATTTTAGTTCGCTACAAAAATCATTCAAATCAGATATTTAGTCTTGAACAAATGAAACCTTTTGCGTCAATTTTCGGAATTGCCCGGGCGAGATACTCATTTCTTTTTTAAATAGGCGATTTAGATGGCTTTGGTCGGAAAAACCAGCGTCAAAAGCAATATGGGCCAAAGCCTCTTCTGTGGAAGCTAAATGATGAATGGCTTGCCGGACGCGCGATTTCTGCAAAAAATCCTTGATAGAACAAGCATAAAATCGACGAAAAATACGAGCCAAATAGACCGGATGTACGCCAACTTCTTTTGCTAAATCTTGCACGAAAAGTTGCTTGGCACATTCATCTTCGAGGCGTTCGGCGATGTGTTGCAACCATTGCGGCGGATTTTTATGATGTGAATTATGATATATTGTATCAAGATTTGCAATAAAATTTATAATATTGGATTGAAGTTCTATCGCGTTATTACTTTGATGTAATTCTTGCAAAAGCTGCGTCGCTGCTGCGGCCCTGGAAGTATCGTGATACCATTTATAATTTTCAAGATGAGCAATATTTAAAAAATCGGGCATATTATTAGCGTCCCATTCGATGGAAATAATGCGCGCCCCTTTAGGATGAAATTCATTTGAATGCTTGGCATCATTAGGCTTAACGACGATGCTCATAGCTTTGCCAAACGAGGTATGTTGGTATGCTAACTCGCGCACTACCCCTGATACTACAATGCTGATGCGGGAATGCTGATCACAGTGAAAAGGAAACTTTTCCTGCCCAGTATAAAAACGATCTCCAATAAGAATTCCCAAATCCTTGGTTAAGTCGCACTTTATTAATTGCCCCATTCCTTTAAGACGAATATTCTCATGGAAAGGATTCAGAAAATTTTAAAAAGTTGGAACTATTGGAAGTCGATTTTATAAATCCGAAGTAATTAATAAATCCAGACTGGTTGATTTTATTTGAAAACGCTCGCCGAGGTACTCATTGCAAAGGCAGCCTTTATAAGTATAAACGCCATGTCGCAAACCAGGATTGCTCAGCATCAAATGCTCGATACTGCCGGTATTCGTGGCTTTGAGCAGGATGGGGGTCAGGATATTACTAAATGCAACCGACGCGGTACGCGCCACCCGCGAGGCGATATTCGGGACACAATAATGAATAACATCATGTCTGATAAAGGTAGGATTTTCAAGCGTCGTCACTTCTGACGTAGCAAAACAGCCCCCCTGGTCGATACTCACATCAATGATCACCGCGCCGGGCTTCATTTTCATCACCATATCTTCGCTGACTATGAGCGGCGTGCGCCCTGTTTTGGAATGCATCGCACCGATGGCAACATCGGCAGTTATGAGTTCTTGTTCTAATACATAAGGGTCTATTGCTGAAGTATATAATGGTCGCCCGACTTCATTCTGGATGCGCTTGAGCTTGTAAATATTATTATCAAAAATACGTACTTCTGCACCCAGCCCCAAGGCCGCGCGGGTCGCGTATTCTGCTACAATGCCTGAACCCAAAATTACCACTTTAGCGCTGGGTACGCCCGAAATGCCGCCGAGCAGCAAACCCTTACCACCACTACTCGAAGTCATCAATTCCGCAGCCGTCAGAATCGCGCTCAAGCCCGCCAATTCACTCATAATGCGCACCACGGGGAACGTATCAGAATCATCTTTAATGTATTCCATCGCCAAAGCAATAACGCGCTTTTGCTTGAGTTTGGTGATATAATCCCCGGAAATAATGGGCAGTTGCAGCGGCGAAATCAGGATTTGATTGGGGCGCATATAGTCGATCTCCTCCAATGTTGGCGGGGCAACCTTGATAATTACATCCGCTTTATAGACCTGCTCGGTGCTATAAGCAATATCCGCGCCCGCTTCCGAGTAATCCCGATCCTTGAAATTTGACTTTTCGCCTGCGCCTACTTCTACGACAACCCGATGCCCGTGCGCCACGAGCGTTTTCACAGAAGAAGGAATCAGCGCGATCCGATTTTCCTGCAAAGTAATCTCTTTCGGAATGCCGATAAACAATTTATTGGGCTTATGCTGCACCTGTAGCATTTCCGTTTGCGTCCGATATTGGCTTTCGGTAAATTCTTTCGGGATAGGTATTTTCTTTTCCTTCTCGCTCATAGCACACTTAAAATTGTCAATCGACCAAGATCAATTTTACAAAAATACGATTTTTCGAGTGGAATTCTTGAGTGCTTCGATTTTTATTCGCAGCGCATCTTCGGGTAGTAAATCTTCGATGAGTTCCGGCCATTCGATAAAACAATAATATTCATCATACAACATATCTTCGATGCCAATATCCAAAGCCTCTTGCACATTTTTTAAACGATACAAATCAAGGTGATACATCAATTGCGCTGCGCCATTTTTATCCTGGAACGTATATTCATTCACCAAAGCAAAAGTAGGGCTGACGACTCCTTCGCGCACGCCGAGTTGTTTGCAAATCGCCTGAATCAAAGTCGTTTTCCCCGCGCCGATCTCACCATAAAAAGCAAACTTGCGGCGCTCCCCGGCAAAAGCGAGCAATTCCTGCGCTACTAAATCAAGTTCTTCCAGTTCGTTAATAAGAATCTCCATTCCGGTTGATTTGTAAACACAAAAAAACGAAATTGTGGGATTATTTGTGAAAGCACTTTATTTTTGAATGAGCAGATATAAAATTTTAAAAAGATAGATCATTCTGGGATACATCCGATTGCAAACGGACAATAAATGTTTATGATAATATAATATATTGAATATCAACTAATTATTTCAAAGTGAGTTCTAATGGGAATAAATGCTATATGGCGTATATATAAATGTTGTGCAAAATATTTTTGACCTCTTTTTGGCAGGCGCTAAAGATAAATAGAATGAAAAACCAAGAAGACTTTACGGGATTTGAATTTGATTGGTTTGCAAAGGATATTAACAGCAATATTGGTTTATTTGCAACAGCAGGGAGTGGATTTATTCCAGAAGAAGTATTAAGCCATCATGATCAACATGAAGAAATAGCAAATATGCTTCCACATGATAAATTCGGAACAAATGAAGTATGGAACGAATTAGCAGAGCAAGGCTTGTATGTTTTTGATTGGGGGTATTTTAGTGGGAAAGAATCTTACAATAAAATGGCTATTCCATTAGGTAAAATGAATAATATTTTAAAAGAATTAATCTTAAATATAAATGAACTTCCGAAATTAGATGTTGATTTTAAAACGGCAGAAAGAATCTTACCAAATCAAATTAATAAGAGCGTTCCAGAAGATTGAAGGGGCAAAAAAGGGTTCAAAATACTTCGCCAGAGCAAAGAAAAAAGCAAACGACGAAAATCTTATAATAGAATTTCAGAAGCAAGATGCACGCTCTTTGACATTTACGAATGAGTTTGATGTTGCCATAATGTTTTATGAAGGCGGATTCCCTTTGATGGAAACCGATGAAATGAATTATGAAATATTAAAAAGCGTGACAAAGTCATTAAAAGAAAAATGTAAATTTATATTCACCACGCTCAATGGATTATTTCCCTTGTATCATTCCATCGAAAAATTTCTGGACTCAGAAATGGAAGATGGTAATGCGAAATATCAAAGCAATACCTTTAATTTAATGACATTCAGGGATTATTATGTAACCGAAATTGAAGATGATTCAGGAATAAAAAGAAAATTGGAATGTAATGAAAGGTATTATATGCCAAGCGAAATTACTTGGTTATTAAAATCGCTTAATTATACAAAAATTGGCATATTTGGAGCAAAAATAGGCGCATTTTCAAGAAAAGATAAATTATCAACCGAAGACTTTGAAATGCTTGTGATTGCTGAAAAATGCCTATTCTAATATTAAAGAAAGTCCATATAGACTCTTATTCCTTATTGAAATGGCGATATTAGTTGCACTTGTTGTAACTCCAATTCTTAACACAGGTTTTCAAGACAAAACTACGTTTAGTATTCCATTAGCTATTATGGACTGGATAATTCCATTGATTCTTGTATCCTTTTGGCTGCTTTATTTTCTAACAAAGAAACTTCTTTATTCCACACGATTACCTGGATTCATGTTCTTATAATTATTATCACTATACTTCTCATTGTCACGCTTGTTTATATTGGTATTAATCCTTCACAATATACAAGTGATAGGTATGGGTTGATTAGCAACGCAATGCAATTTCTGACCCTAATATTTGTTTTCGGGCAACTCATTTATCTTGCTAATATCATATTAGGAGTTTTTGTTAGACATAAAGCCCAAGAATAATTTTTAATTAACTCTTCCGAGTTTTAGAAAGAAGACTCGGGCATTCACTTCCTTTTAGCCTTGCAAGCGGTAGCAGTTTCTAAAAATGTTAAAGTCAATTTATTTTTACTACAAAAGTAGTTTTTATCAATTTATTTTAGCTACATTTGTATTAAATATCAAATTAATGAGCCAATATCATCTCGGAGAATTTGAAGAAATTGTACTTTTAACAGTTGCGATCTTGTATGGAGATGCCTACGGCATTGCCATTGTTGACGAAATGGAAAAACGCCTGAACCGAAAAGTGAGTATTGGAGCGCTGCAAACGGTACTTCGTCGATTAGAAAAAAAAGGATTGCTGCGTTCGGAATTGGGCGAAGCCACCAAAATAAGGGGCGGTAAACGAAAACGCTACTTCACGGTGACCGAACAGGGTCAAAAGGTAATGAGCGAAGCCAAAGAACAGCGGCTGGCATTGTGGAATGCGATCCCTTCCATTGCTTTTAAATAATAAGGATATGATATTACATTTTATCCGCATAATTATAATAATTGGCTCCTTGCTTGCCTGCATGATGCTTCCTTTTATGCCGGGCGCTTATGATGGTTTAGCCCTGACGCTATCTTATATGGCGCAGGCATTCGGAATACTTGGATTGCTATTGGTTCCAATCGGAGTAATATGGTTGATTTATGAAGTAAAGAAACAAGCAAAAATTCATCATTTTGCAACAGCGACGGTGGTCGTATCTTCATTTATTGCAGTAGTGCTGTCGATAGTAGCATCTGCAAATGTGGGTTATTCCTTTGGGGTGCTTACGTTTGCGCTGTGGTTATATATTCTTTCGATACTTATTCCCAGATTAAAATTGCTAAAAAATGCTGATCGGCATTCATTCAATTCCCTGCCCTTATATCTTATCATGATACCCATTACTATATTAATTTGCCAATTAATACTTGCCGCACCAGCAACGGCGTTCAGCAGAAACCAAGCAATCGCAAATAGCGCAGAACTGATCCATGATATTGAGCAATATCATAAAGTAAATGGACGCTATCCGAGTTCGCTCTTAGCGGTTTGGAAAGATTATTATCCGAATATTATGGGCATTGAAAAATTCCATTATGCGCCCCAGAGAGCCGCGTATAATCTGTTTTTTGAGCAACCCCGATTTTTGTTTAATAACTTTGGTACAAGAGAATTTGTGGTATATAATAAATTGGACGAGCAAACTATGATAAGTCATACTTCATGGATTATGCTGTTATCGCCAGAACAACTCCAGACAACACAAGGCTGGTACGCCGTACATGATGCTACAAAACCCCATTGGAAATATTTTTGGTTTGATTAAAATTAATTGATGTAATAAAGATTGTAAAACCTGTGATAAAACCTTTACTTATATGAATCATTCCGAAAACACTCAACCACCTCGGCTCGCGCTTGCCTTTTTCCGTTGGTTTTGTCACCCGGAATGCAGGGAGGATATTGAAGGGGATTTATTGGAACGATTTCATCATCGAGTAAATGCAGTTGGTACGCGCAAAGCAAAATGGTTATTTATAAAAGAAGTATTATTACTTTTTCGACCAGGTATTATAAGAAATATTATCAATCAATCGCAACTAAAATACTTTAATATGAAAGGAATTGATTGGGTTAAACTAATGGGATTAAACTTATTATTCCTTCTTTTAGTAGTTTTGCAATTTCTTCCAGGACCGTCCAATACAATTTTATACTCGTTTTCTATAATGATGCAATTAACCGGTATTTTTTGCCTGCTATTAGTGCCAATCGGATTGACATGGTTTATTATTGAAATAAAAAGAAAAAAGGATGTAATAACTCCTGCAAAGCGCTTAAAAGGATCGTATCAGTTAGCCATTGGCATACCTGCTTTACTCACGTTTATATTTTTATTATGGGCTTTATTTATACCTGGTATGGGCAAAAAAATAATAGCTTTTCCTGGATTATTATGCATACCAAGTGGCTTGATATTAGGCATCCAGCATGTAAAAAAATGGAATCAAAATCATGATAACGCTGGAGATCGGGGTCCTTTATTTATTTTAGCTACGATAGCTGCTACTTGGATTATAGTTATTTATACATTAAGCGTAATATTTATGTTTTTTGCAATGAATAAAATATCCGGCATTGCAGGTCTGTCATTGCTACCATTTGGTGTCTATTGGATTGTAAAGAAACTTCAGAAATTAAAAGTTGGAAATGAAAAAAATTGGAAACTGGCGCCTTATTATTTTTTTACAATTCCATTAACAATATTATTTACTTTAATCTATTTAATGAAGCCGGCAAGCGATTATAGCAGAAATTTCGTTATTAAAAGAAGCCAAACATTAATTGAAGCAATAGAATCTTATAAAAATAAGGCAGGAATATATCCGGCATCTCTGGATGATTTAGGATCCATCCCTGCCCCTTTTATTATGGGCATTGAAAAATTCCAGTATCAAAAAACAGATAATTATTATTATATTTCATTTACGCAACAAGGCGCGGCATTCGGCGCTACGGAAGAAGTGCTATATGATAAATATAATCAGCGCCCGATAAAAGGACCAATTGCAAGTTTTGATACGAAATACGATCACTGGCGATATTATTGGTTTGATTAAAAGATTTAAAATATAATATTACAAATACTTAGCAAGATATTTTTTAGCTTGAGTTAATCGCTCTTCTTCCGGACCGGAAATTTCAATAAATGGCGCGCCAAGCAAGCTCAATTCCTTTAGATACAAGGCGTAAAGCGTTTTACGATCTTCCAGATTGGGGTTTTCCCGTAGCGGGTCATCTTGCCAGGGCAAGTCAATGTCGCAAAGGAAATGCAAGTCATAGCGATGCTTTTTAAGTTGCGATTCCAACCATTCGTCTTCAAGATTGTACTTGAATTTCAACCAAATTTTGATGACAATCAAATCTGTATCGCAAAAAAGCAGCGTATCCGTTAATTTTGTCAATTCACTTTCCCAATGGAGTTGCCCTTTGGCTATTTCGAGTACGTCTTCCTGGGTGTAGGGACGATTGAGCAAGGTGAGGTAATAGCGGGCATATTCGGGGACCCACAGCGTGTCGTAGTGCGCCGCAAGTTGACGCGTAAGTGTCGTTTTTCCAGTAGATTCAGGCCCTGTGATGGCAATTTTGAGCATTTATGGTGTCTGGTATTTGGTTATTTGTAAATGGAATCAGATATTTGAAGCAAAGTAAAGAGGGAACTTTAAACATCCAAACATAAAACTGTCAAACATTTTATATGGAATGTAAAAGCTGTGGTGAAACCTTGCAAGGAGCATATTGCAGCGCTTGTGGTCAAAAAGCAATCAATGAACGTATCACAATTCGACATATATTTAGCGAGTTATTTAATATTATTACTAATGTTGATCGAGGGTTTTTATATACCGCTAAAATGTTGTTTATTGCGCCTGGGCAAGCGATCCGAAATTATTTAAGCGGACAAACCCGTCGTTATTATCACCCGTTGCGGTATATCATAATACTAGTGGCTATTTCTGTTGCAGTTAATTTAAGCTTAGGATTGTATGACAAACAACAGTCTGATATTCAATCAATGGTAGGTAGGCCGGATAATCAAGAGGTTATACAAGTCCAACAGCAATTTAACGAAATTGTAAAGAAATACCTCAATATTATCCCGCTTCTTTTAATCCCTATGCTCTCTTTCTTTTCTTATCTTTTTTTCCGAAAAAAAGGCTGGAATTATGCAGAGCATTTGGTTTTAAATGCCTATCAACAAGGACAATTGGCTTTTATTGGTATTCCTTTTATGCTTATCGGGAGCTTAATGCCCGAGCATCTTGCTTTACAAGTGATGTATTTTATTATACCATTCGGGATTCTTTATGCTACATACGTTTATCGGCAATTTTTTCAGGTTGGCTGGCTTCAAGCTTTTATTAAATACGTATTGATATTTATCATTTCCTATATCATATTATCGATACTTACAGGCATTGCAATGATTATTTTTGTAATGGCGAGTGGAAAAATGTAATATTACTCTTGAAAAATTTCCATCTTTAAATCATCAATTAATATTGGTTTATTGCTTTGCGCATTCCAAAATATGATACCAACTTTATTAAAAGGCTTTCGAGGTTTTTTTACATCGAATGTAATAGTTCTGGTTTGCCCTTCATTTAGTAAGCGATACACTCGCACCAAGCTTGCTTTTACCTCTTGCTCATTATTATAAAAACGCACAACAAATTGCGTTTGGCTCCAGGTATTCCACTCTTTATTCCGGCATCGGAAAGTTCCGGTCGCACGTACCCAATCAAATTGCTGCGGATCAACAGTTACACCCCATGCAGGGCTTAGCTGATGCTCGGCATTCAGACAATAAGAGCCTTGCCCATTAATAGGCGCTATATCACAATTAATTAAAGTGGTATCCTTCTCAAAATCGTTTTGATAAATCAATTGCAGGTTCTTGGGCGTGCCTCGAAATTCTTCATTCGTATCAAGTAATAATAAAGCTTCTTCATTTATTTTGTATTTCAAAAAAATCTTTTGGAAATACGCCCGATTCATTTGTTCTGGTATAAATAATCCTCCGCGATGCGCGTGGTGGGTGATCCAAAGATTGATATAGCTTAAAAAGATGAAAACCGGATAAATAATAAAAGGTAAATATTTTTTTGAATTAGTAAAATTAATAAATGCGGCAAAGGGAAATAACAATATTGGATAACATTGCACCATCGTGCGCTGCCCAAGACTACCGCCATACCACCAGATATCCCAGGCAAATGCAATGTACATAAAAATAAAAGTAAAAATAAGCGCTACCCAGAAAATCGATTTGTACTTTTTATATAATGGAATAAAACCCAATACTGCGAAAACCATGATAGGCGTGTAAACCAACCAACCGGCGCGATAACTGAAAAGAGCGTCTTTAAAATGTGGATGCAGCCAACTAAAGCCTTGATCTTGATAACTATACACGAGCCAATGCCCAGTGGCATATTTCCAATAAATAAGTTGAATACTACCGACTAATCCGCAAGCTAATATTGCCAATATTAACTTTGGTAAATGTTTTTTATAAAAAGATAATCTTTCTGAAATGGATTGTAAAATGGGCGTTTGAATGCCCCAAAGTAAAGGAATTAGCAATGAAATTAATTCTGTAGGGCGCGTTAGACCTGCAAGTCCGACCAATAATCCAATGCTTAAAGCTTTGCCGAAAGTAGGTTTTTTATAAAATTGGATGGTAGCAAAAATTAAAATTGCATAAATCGTGAATAAATTATTATGCGTCATCGCGCCATTAATAGAAGCATAATCGAGGTAATTAGTGCCTAAAGCTAAGAAAAATAAAGCTAATGCAGTTGCTTTATCAGGGAAATATTCTAATAAACTTTTACGCATAAGCCATAATCCTATAAAAGCTATAATTAAGCTACCAAAACTAATCATGAATTGATACGGCAATGAATAACCATCAGCTTCGTAGGTATTATCAATAAGCGTATAAATATGAGCAATCCCGAAAAATGGCAACCATTGAATTGCTTGGCCGGCCGAGTATTTCATTACATAATTGCCACTTTCGTGCAAGAAAGCTTGCTGTTCCAAATTAGGGGCAGGATAATATTTTTCAATGATTTCGGGCGCGAATTTAAGTCCTTTCAGATCATTGTAAATAAAAAGTGCTGGTAAATAAGCATAATAACCCGACACATCCCAACTGATCGTCGCTTCTGTGCGCCCCAACTTCCATTTTGGGTAGTAAATAAACGAAGCAATAAATAATAACAAATAACAAACCAGCAGCGCAATAAAGGAATATCGGTTTTTCATAGTCTAAGGCATTCAAATGGCCTCCAAAGTAGAAAAAATCAACCGAAGCCACAGCAAATCCTTGGTAAAATTTACCATTTTACTAATTTCGACCAATGGAGAAACTTCGCCAAAACAAGGCGCTTGGCTCAAGCGTTTTTCACTCAATTATCAAAAAGCAATTTGAACGCAATATGCACGATATAGAGCCATTCCATCGGTGGCGCGACTATTATGTCGCTTCGGAAGACGAGTTTTCGCCTTTTTTTGGGCGGCAGCACGATGATTTTTATTACAATAATAAAGTGTATAATTACTATATCCATCCACAGTGGGACGATTTTGGCTCGGATACGCTTTATACCAAACTCCTTTTCGCGGATTATGACGAAGGCTATGCTATCCTTGAATTTATTGGCGAATGGAACGATTGCCTGCACAATGATGTGATGTATCTTAAGCGCGACGTGATTGACCCACTTATCAAACAAGGCATTTACAAATACATTTTGATTTGCGAAAATGTGTTGAATTTTCATGGCTCGGATGATGCCTATTACGAAGAATGGTACGAGGACGTCTGCGACGACGGCGGCTGGATTTGCATGCTCAATACCTCCGATCATGTGAGCGACGAGATGAAAGTGACTCGATTGCAGTTTTTTGTTAACTTTGGCGACACTTTTGCCGATTTGAATTGGCGGCCACACTTGCCCAAAACGATTTTACTAATGGTGGAAACGATTTTGAATAGTGGTGTAAAACGGCTTAGAGAATATTGATGATTTAATGGTACGGTGATTTTATAAGGATATTAAGATTCATTATGCTTTCTAAAGCAGGCTTAATCATAAACCATCTTCAAAATCAGGTTCTATTTACAAAATAAAATAAGTAGTGCATAAATCCGGCTTCGTCAATATCATCGGTCGCCCCAACGTCGGCAAATCCACGCTAATGAACGCATTGGTCGGCGAACGAATGTCTATCATCACCAACAAGCCACAGACCACGCGCCATCGCATTTTCGGCATTCTGAGCGGCGATGATTTTCAGATTGTTTTTTCGGATACACCGGGCGTAATTAAAAATCCGGCTTACAAAATGCAGGAGGCTATGAATCGCTTCGCGCATTCTACTTTTGAAGACGCGGATTTGATGTTGCTTGTCACAGAGCCCAACGAAACTTATGAAAATGATGACCTCATTATAAGGCGTTTGCAACAAATCGAAGTGCCTTTATTCTTAATTATCAACAAAATAGACTTATCTTCGCAAGCGCAGATTTTGGTTTTGATCGAACAATGGAAAGCCAAACTTTCTTTTACAAAAATTCTTCCTATTTCCGCATTACACCAGCAGGGTACTCAAGCATTATTAAACGTAATTTTAGAATACTTGCCCGAAGGGCCTGCCTATTTTCCAACGGATCAGATCACCGACCGTACCGAGCGTTTTTTTGCAAGCGAAATTATCCGCGAAAAAATCCTGGAATTGTACGAACAAGAAATTCCTTATTCTTGTGAAGTGGACATCGAGGATTTCAAGGATACCGAAACCAAAAGCGGCGAAGCGCTCGCCCGCATCAACGCCGTAATTTATGTAGCACGCAAAACCCAGAAAGCCATTCTCATCGGTAAAAATGGCGATGCCATTAAGCGCCTCGGCACCGAAGCCCGCAAAGCCATCGAAACTTTCCTCGACCGCAAGGTGTTCCTCGAACTGCACGTAAAGGTGCGCGAAAACTGGCGCGACGATGAGCAGGCGTTGCGAAGATTTGGGTATCAAGAATGATACTGGTTTCTTGCTACGCCTATAATTTAAAACAATCTTTATTTTTGTGAAATACCATTGAAATTGAGTAACTTCGCATCCTTTTTGTAAAAATCTTCAAACTTCCTGCCTTCTTAAAGATATGGCGGTTGAAGTAAATATTAAAATAAAATGGGCAATATTATAGCCATCGTGGGGCGTCCAAACGTAGGGAAATCAACGCTTTTTAATCGCCTAATCGGCGAGCGGCAAGCTATTATTGATGATACACCCGGCGTGACGCGCGACCGTCAGTATGGTACGACCTTCTGGAATGGCAAGAATTTTACGGTGGTGGACACCGGCGGGTTTGTGGAAGGCTCGGAAGATGTATTTGAAAAAGCGATTCGTTCGCAAGTAAAAATTGCACTGGAAGAAGCCACTGTTATTCTTTTTATGACCGATGTGACTACTGGTATCACCGATTTGGATGAGGAAGTGGCGGATATGTTGCGTCGTTCTAAAAAACACGTTATACTCGTTGTAAACAAAGCCGATAACTCTCAGCGCGTGATGGAAGCCAATGAATTCTGGAGTATGGGTTTTGAAGAAACGTATTTTTTGTCCTCGCTTACGGGCAGTGGCACAGGCGAATTGTTAGATGCGGTTGCTGAGCATATCGCAGAAGAAGCAGAAATTCAATCAGAATTACCCAAATTTGCGATTGTTGGACAACCGAATGTAGGGAAATCTTCTTTGCTAAATGCGCTTCTGGGCGAAGAACGCAATATTGTAACCGACGTGGCTGGTACGACCCGCGACACCATTCATACCAAGTACAATAAATTTGATAAAGAATTTATCATCGTAGATACCGCTGGAATCCGCAAAAAGTCAAGGGTTTCGGAGAATTTGGAATTTTATTCTGTGATGCGTGCCATCAAGGCCATTGACGAATGCGATGTAGTCATGTTAATGATTGATGCCCAAACCGGCATGGAGGCGCAAGATATGAGCATTTTTCGATTGGCCCAAAAACGACACAAAGGCATTGTAATTCTCGTCAATAAATGGGATTTGGTAGAAAAAGCAACCAATACGGCCCGAGATGTAGAGAAAGAAATCAGAGAAAAAATTGCTCCGTTTGATGATGTGCCCGTTTTGTTTGTTTCGGTGGTAGAAAAGCAGCGCATTTTTAAAGCCATCGAAGCAGCATTGGAGGTACACGAAAACCGCATTCGCAAGATCAAAACTTCCCAACTCAACGATGTGATGCTTGAAATTATCGAACGCCACCAGCCGCCCGCGCATCGGGGCCGATTTATCAAGATCAAGTACGTCATGCAATTGCCACTCTATTATCCTGCGTTTGCTTTCTTTTGCAACCACCCCAAGCACGTGAAAGAAAATTATAAGAATTATCTGGAAAACCAGTTGCGCAAAAACTTTAAATTTACGGGCGTGCCGATTGAAATATTCTTTCGACAGAAATAGACTTGGAGAACGAGTGAATTAGCGCGCACAAAACATGCGTACTCGAATACACCAACACCAGAACACAATGTTTTTAGAAACCGAAATTCCCGATCTGAAAGTTTTTGAACCGAAAGTGTGGCCCGACGAGCGCGGCTATTTTTATGAAGCTTACAACGCCAATGTTTTTCAGGAAGCAGGTATAAATGTGCAGTTTGTGCAGGACAATCAGGCGCGCTCTACGTGTGGGGTGCTACGGGGTTTGCATTATCAAGTAGAGCCGTTTGCGCAGGCAAAGTTGGTGCGAGTGATTCATGGGGAAGTGTTTGATATTGTAGTGGATATTCGAGAAAATTCGCCAACGTATGGCAAATGGTATGGCATTCGATTGAGTGCAGAAAACAAGCGTCAACTCTTTGTGCCGCGCGGCTTTGCGCATGGTTATGTGGTACTGAGTGAAACGGCAGAATTCTTTTATAAATGCGATAATTTTTACTCCAAAGCCCATGAAGGCGGCATCCTCTGGGACGATCCGAGTTTGAATATTGATTGGGAAATTGAATTGGATCAAATAATTTTGTCGGAAAAGGATAAAATGCTGCCCGTGTTTGGGAAACATCCCCGCTGAGTAAATAAATTTAAAATTTTATAATCTTTGTTGCATGGTTTAATATACCTTGCTCTGACAATCTAAGTAAGTAATAACCTGCTTGTATGTCAGTAGTTGTTATTTCAAATTTCTTTACATCTCCTGGTAATTTTACTCGTTTTATGATGCGACCTTCGATGGAGGAAATAATGATTTCAAAATTTGATGTAACTGCCTTCGGAAAATCAATCTTTATGTAATTAGTAAATGGATTAGGTGAAATTTGAATAAAATCATCAACAATATTATCGTTAGTAGCAGTAACAAAATCACAGGGAATATCCTCCAGAGAAAAACGCACATTTCCAATCTTATTATCTTCGTAACAGCGTAAGTACCCGCCTTCGCCGCCATCTAGTTGTCGTGCAAAATAATCCCAAGGACGAAAATACAAGTGAGTATTGCCAATTTTATTATATACTGTATCCGTTATTGATTGGGTATAAAATTCTGCTTCAAGTTTATATTCCAATAGCTGCCAATTTAATATTACTTCATTAATTTTTTTGCTTCCCTTTGTAAGCACTTCCGTTGTTAACTTCCCTTCGGGGAAATAGAGCGGCGTCTCCCAAACGGCGCCAATGCTTGCATTAAAGTTATAAAGCGTATCAAATTCCTGGGCCTGTTTTAAAAATAAATAAATGATTGAATCTGCTTCATAGAAATAATCCGGCTGTAAAAAACCTTCCGAAATGCCATATGCAAAATGATATTCTTTAATTTTTTTTCGAAGTATATTACAAGATTGTTCATTGACGATGGTGTCACCGTCCACAAACATTTCGATATATCCCCAATAGCCATAACCATATGTATCATACCACCAATGCGCGCCCTCGTCGCCCCAGCTTTGCGCATTTAAAGATGATATAAATAAATAATTGGCTACTATAAGGCAGAAAATTTGATTTTTCATAACGACTATAATTTGTTGATACAAATTGTAAAAATCTATTTTGCTTTGTCGGAAAAAGCCGTTCTTTGTCTGCAAATGAGCAGTTTTATGACTACAATTTTGGTGACTGGCGCTACCGGGCAAATCGGGCAAGAACTGCAAATCCTCGCTTTGCAATTCCCTGATTTTCATTTTCATTTTGTGGGACGAAATGAATTGGATATTTCTGATAAAACGCTGATTAACAATCTATTTAACTTGCAAAAATTTGATTATTGTATCAATTGTGCCGCTTACACCGCCGTGGACAAAGCCGAAAGCGAACCGGAATTAGCATATCAAATTAATGTAAAAGGTGTAATAAATTTAGCGGAAGCTTGTAACAAAATGGGTGCAACATTCATTCATTTTTCGTCAGATTATGTCTATCATAATTTAAACTGCACCCCGCTCACAGAGAGTGATCCTACGTTTCCGCAAAGCGTATA
>JANRME010000078.1:0-11008 GCA_033761835.1 Saprospiraceae bacterium | reverse complement strand
CCGCTCGACACGATTCAATACATCAAAAAACACGGCAAAAAAGATGCGGTGATTATCTACGACGCGCACGGACCGACCACGACGGTGACGATTTCCGGGGACCGTTTGCGGCGTTTTTGGATCGAACGCGACTTGTGGCTGCCGTACATCGATGTGTTGAAAATGAATATTGAAGAAGCGGGTTGTTGTTGGTTTAAAAAAGAATACCAGCCAGAAGAATTACAAAATGAACATCCTGAATTAAATGAAGCAGAAATGGAAGCCTTTGCGCGACACGTACTTACGAATGGCACAAAAGCTTTATATATTACATTAGATTCAAGGGGTTGTGCTTTGTACTCTCAACCGAATGGCATTTTTACATCCGAGTTTGTAAAATCAGTGAAAGTGGACGAAGTGATTGATACCACGGGCTGCGGCGATTCTTTTGCCGGAGGTTTGGCTTTCGGAGTTCTCGAAAACCGAACGGCTTATGTAAAAGCTGGCTGGTACGCGAATGCTTTGGGCGCACTGCGTACACAAGGGACGACCTTTGAGGTCTTTCAATCCCTGGAAATAACGCAAGATTTGATTCGGCGGAACTATGGCTTGGAAATAGAGGTTTAAATTAAATCGTGAAACATATTCTTGATAAATTTCAATCGTTTATTACTGATAATGAGCTTTTCGCCGAGGATGAAAAAATCCTGCTGGCAGTAAGCGGTGGCGTGGACTCGGTCGTGCTGTGTCATTTATTTTTTCAAGCCAAATTAAATTTCGGGATTGCGCATTGTAATTTTCAATTGCGCGGAGAAGCCTCGCATGAAGATGAATTATTTGTGAAAAATCTTGCCCAACAGCTCAAAGTACCTTTCTTTTCAACTGTTTTCGATACGAAAGAATTTGCGGAAACGCAAAAAATCTCCATTCAAATGGCGGCGCGAGACTTGCGGTATGAATGGCTAGAGCAAATTCGACAACAAAATGATTTTCAATGGATTGCAACAGCGCATCACTTAAATGATTCAATTGAAACGCTTTTTTACAATTTTGCAAAAGGCACCGGAATCCGAGGATTACAGGGCATTCCGATGAAAAATAATCGAATTATCCGACCGCTGCTTTTTGCTACCAAAGACGAAATATTAGCTTTTGCGAAAGCAGAAAACATTATATTCCGAGAGGATGCGTCCAACGAAGAAGACAAGTACGCCCGAAATAAAATTCGGCATCATGTCATCCCGATCTTGCAAGAAATCAATCCCAATTTTGAGCAAACAGCGGCTAAAAATTTGAAATATCTTCGAGAAGCCGAGTATTTATATCAATTTTCACTCGATCAAATCCGACAACAAGTCGTTATCGAAACCGATCATGAATTAAAAATCAACACTACAAAACTAATTGATTATCAATTTATTATCTCTACCCTACTCTACGAATGGTTAAAACCTTTCGGGTTCAATTCTGATCAAATTGCTCAAATATTGGAAGCAGCGACCGGTGCCATTTTTTATTCCCCAACACATCGTTTGACGGTAGATCGAACGCTTTTCATCCTTCAGAAACAAGCGCTTGACACCTCCCCAGAACAGTTCGTCATCCCGAGTGGTAGTAAGAAATTTGAATCAAATGTCGGAACTCTGACATTAGAATACAAAACAGGACAACCTAATGCTTTCACAGATGATCCTTTTGTCGTATATTTGGATGCAGAAAAACTAACTTACCCCTTAATGCTTCGCCATTGGCAGGCGGGCGACTTTTTCTACCCTTTGGGCTTAGGAGGCAGCCGACAAAAATTACAGGATTTCTTTACCCATCAAAAGTTATCCCGTTTTGAAAAAGAACGCGTGTGGATTCTTGCATCTGGCGATGATATTTGCTGGATTATTGGCCTGCGCATGGATGAACGATTTAAAATTACACCCGAAACGAAATATTATTATATCATTCGTTTTAAAACATCATAATCCAAAACATTATGAGACAATTCATTTTTACATTATTAGCTTTTTTTATAATTAGTTCGCTTGCCGCACAAACCATTGAAGTGCCGCAAAAGCAGCAATCATTAGTGACCAAGCACACTGCTACCTGGTGTCCTTTCTGTGGCTTGGAAGAATGGGATTTACAAAAATTCTTTCTTGATAATTTAGATGGTAATAATGCTATTGTAATGGGCGCTCATATTTCCAGTACCAGTAAATTATATAGCCAAACAGCTAAAGAATTATTAATGACTTATCAAGGCGTTGTGTATCAACCAGAATTTTTTCATAATACGAGCAAAATTACAGGCAATATCGAGTCCATCAAAACGATGATGTCCACCAAAGTAAGTGATGCTTCGCAACAATCGCCGCTTGCGCAAACTGGTATTTTGGTGACGTATAACCCTACTGATGATACATTAAAAGTGAAAACCAATACCAAATTTTTTAGCGCTGCCGAGGGCACTTATCAACTCTCCATTTTGCTGCTCCAGCGCGAAGTATATGCCGAACAAGCCAATCGCGGAAGCAATGTATTGCACCGAAACATTATTCGTAAATCATTAAATCCGACGACTTTCGGCCCAGAAATTGCTTCCGGCACAATCGCCGCTGGTACAGAGGCATCCCACGAAGTTGCTTTGAAATGGAATAATCAATATGAACTTAATAATGTTAAATTCGTAGTTATACTTTGGAAGCGCAATGCTACCAAATATGATTTTGTGAATGGGAATTCAACTACGACGATTCAGCAGGAGCAAACGACTTCTACGCGACGTACGGATGCATTGGGCAATCGTTTTGCAATTTTGCCAAACGCTGTAAAAAATAATGCATTGATTCAGTTGGATTTACCTACGGCATTTAATAATGCTGAAATTACTTTATTCGATCAATATGGTCGCCGAGTGCGTACGGTGCATCGCGGTAGCTTGCCAGCGGGGCAACAACAATTTACACTCGAACGCACTGGTGCAGAGGCGGCGGGTATTTATTTCCTGCGTTTTAAATCTGGTAACACCGTTGCTACGCGACGTGTAATATTTTTATAATTTTTTTGACAAGATTATAAGATTCTTTATCTTTCTTGTTGTAATCTTGTCAGATATGATAATAGAACTGAATTTAATGGGGTTTCAAGATCAATTGCGGGTCAAGCATGAAAATGATCGGCAATTGATTTTTGACTCCATTCGTCATAAATGGCTTGTACTACAACCGGAGGAATTGGTGCGTCAACTCTTGGTACAATATCTTTTAAATGAAAAAGGTTATAGTAAAAATAAAATTGCGCTGGAAAAATTATTAATCATTAATAATCTTGAGCGCCGTTATGATATACTGGTGTATAATGCAGACACCTCGCCTTTTATGCTTATAGAATGTAAAGCGCCCAATATAGATATTACAGATGACACTTTTCGGCAAATAGCGCAGTATAATCTCTCTTTAAATGTTCCATATTTATTGGTTACAAACGGCATCAAAACTTATTGTTGCAGAATGGATTATACGCAAAAATCATACGAATTCCTGCCAGGCATACCCAATCCACACTAAATTTTTTACGAAATCATCGGGTTTTACTAATTTCACGTTTCAAAAATACGAAATGCGAGGTTGGAAGTAAAATTCATTTATACAGCCGCCTTTGTAATTCGTGCTTAACTTCGTACTTGGAAAAAGCTCTAACCAACGTTTATGATAAAAGAACAAATTATCGTGCTCGGTGCCAACGGCCAGATTGGCACGGTATTGACGGAAGAATTGCGAAAAGTATATGGCAAGAACAATGTCTTAGCCACGGATATTCAAAAACAAGCCATCCACGAAGGCCCTTTTGAGCAATTGGATATTCTGAACAGTCAACGCTTAGATGAAGTCGTCGAAAAGCGCAAGATTACGCAAATCTATCATCTCGCTGCCATCCTCTCCGCGCGGGGCGAGCAGAATCCCAAATGGGCTTGGGATATTAATATGACGGGTTTGTTTAATGTTTTAGAAGTGGCTAAAAATTATAATTGTAAAGTTTTCTTTCCGAGTTCCATTGCTGTTTTTGGTAGCGAAGCACCCAAAGAAAATACGCCACAACACGCTGTATTACAGCCTAAAACAGTTTACGGAATTAGCAAAGTTGCCGGAGAGCACTGGTGTAATTATTATCATGAAAAATATAATGTCGATGTAAGATCGGTTCGTTATCCCGGCATTATTGGTTATCAATCCATGCCCGGCGGCGGCACCACCGATTATGCGGTGGAAATTTATCACAAAGCCCTGCAAGGCGAGGTTTTCCAATGCTTTCTGAGCGCCGACACGATGCTCCCCATGATGTACATGCCCGACGCCATCCGCGCTACGCTGGAAATTATGGCCGCACCCGCCGAGCAGATCAAAGTGCGCACCAGCTACAACATCGCCGGAATGAGTTTCGATCCAAAAGAAGTGTACGAAGCCATCAAACAACAAGTGCCTGATTTTCATATTACTTATGAACCCGATTTTCGCCAAGCCATCGCCGATAGCTGGCCCCACAGCATTGACGACTCGCCCGCGCACGAAGACTGGCACTGGCAGCCAGAATATGATTTGGAGAGTATGACGAAGGATATGTTGGAGCATTTGGGGGAAAAATATCAAAATATATAATCAACCATAATAAAATAAGCAAAACCCAAATATCATGTTTACAACTATCGAACCCGCATTAGAACAAGAAATAAAAGACATCCGCGACGCCGGTTTGTACAAAACTGAACGCATCATTACCACACCGCAGGGACCGGAAATCCGCACGGATAAAGGGCTGGAGGTGCTGAATTTTTGTGCGAATAATTACCTGGGCTTGTCGTCGCATCCGGAGGTGATCAAAGCAGCGAAAGAAGCGATTGACACGCATGGCTTTGGCTTGTCGTCGGTGCGCTTTATCTGTGGTACGCAGGATATTCACAAAGAATTGGAGGCGAAAATCGCGGAATTTCTGGGTATGGAGGATAGCATTCTGTACGCAGCCTGCTTCGATGCGAACGGAGGCTTGTTCGAACCCTTGCTAGGCGAAGAAGATGCGATCATCTCGGATGAATTGAATCACGCTTCCATCATTGATGGGATCAGGCTGTGTAAAGCGCAACGCTTTCGCTATAAGCATAATGATATGGCGGATTTGGAGGCGCAATTGCAGAAAGCACAAGGCGCGCGGCGCAAATTAATTTTTACGGATGGCTCTTTTTCAATGGATGGTACGATTGCACAATTGGATAAGATTTGCGATCTCGCGGAACAATACAACGCAATGGTCGGTATTGACGAATGCCACTCAACGGGGTTCTTAGGAAAAACAGGGCGTGGCACACACGAATACCGCAATGTGATGAATCGCATCGATATCATCACAGGTACGCTCGGCAAAGCGCTCGGCGGCGCGAGTGGTGGCTTCACGGCAGCAAAGAAAGAGATCGTGGAAATCTTGCGTCAGCGCTCCCGACCGTATTTATTCTCCAATACAGTAGCGCCAGCGATCGTAGGCGCCTCGATTAAGGTTTTGGAAGTATTGAGTAGCTCTACTCAATTGCGCGATCAACTCGAAAAAAACACCCGATTCTTCCGCAATGCGATGACACAGGCAGGTTTTGACATCATTCCAGGCGAACACCCGATTGTTCCGATTATGCTATACGACGCACCGCTCGCACAAGAGTTCGCAGCGAAATTATTAAACGAGGGTATCTATGTGATCGGCTTTTTTTTCCCGGTTGTACCAAAGGGTAAGGCTCGTATCAGAGTGCAAATCTCTGCTGCGCACGAACAAGCGCATTTAGAAAAAGCGGTAGCAGCGTTTACGAAAGTGGGTAAGGAACTTGGCGTATTGAAATAGGTAGTAAACAGTAGCAGTCGGCAGTTTGAATCAAACATAAGTCATTTACAAAAGAAGTAACACCCTTTCCAAAACTGGTTTATAGCAGTACCAAAAGTGCTTGTTGTAAACCGGTTTTTGTTTAGGCTATACCGAACAAAGTTATCGCTTCATAATAGCGTGCGGACGCTCGTTCAAATCGTGCGTCTGCTCGTTCAAATCGTGCGTCTGCTCATTCAAATCGTGCGTCTGCTCGTTCAAATCGTGCGTCTGCTCATTCAAATCGTGCGGACGTTCATTCAAATCGTGCGGATGCTCGTTCAAATCGTGCGGACGTTCATTCAAGTCGTGCGGGCGTTCATTCAAGTCGTGCGGACGCTCGTTCAAGTCATGCGGACGCTCGTTCAAGTCGTGCGGATGCTCGTTCAAGTCGTGCGGATGCTCGTTTAAGTCGTGCGGATGCTAAATTAATTTGTATAATTTGAGTAATACCTTAAAAAGCTGTTTGAATTAAATTTTCGATTCAACGTTCCATAGGAACGAATTATGGGTAAAACAACTCTAAAGCTTCTTGGCGTGCCATCGGTACGCCTTATGTCAAATAATTTTAGCATAAAGTGTACCTAACGGCACACTCAAAAAAACGGATAGCGTTTTTTACCCATAACTTGCCCCGATGGGGCAATTAGATTTTTCCGGTTATTATTAATGATTCAAGCAATTTATAAACCAATAAAATTTGTGGAAAAAATCAACAAGGTGAATGGAATTTTTTGACATTTGCAATTGTTAAACCAATTTGTTGCAACAAATTATTTCCTCATTCACCATTGAAACTCATGTCAAAACGGACACCTGCGGTTGGATTTATCTTCATTACGCTATTGATTGACGTTACTGGCTTTGGCATCATTATCCCTGTCATTCCTGCATTGATTCAGGAGCTTATCGGTGGCAATTTGAGCCAGGCGGCTACCTATGGTGGCTGGCTAATGTTCGCGTACGCGATTGTGCAGTTCTTCTTTTCCCCGATTATTGGCAATCTAAGCGATCGTTTCGGGCGGCGTCCGGTTTTATTACTCTCCTTACTGGCATTTAGCATCGATTATGTAATTACCGCATTAGCGCCAACGATTGGCTGGTTGTTCCTTGGGCGAATACTGGCGGGTGTGACGGGTGCCAGCATGACCACCGCCATGGCTTATATCGCCGATGTGAGTCCGCCGGAAAAACGTGCGCAAAACTTTGGACTCGTTGGCGCAGCTTTTGGACTCGGATTTATTATTGGACCGGTGATTGGAGGATTATTGGGACAATATGGTTCTCGTGCACCCTTCATTGCAGCCGCTATATTGGCTTTTCTAAACTTTTTATACGGTTATTTCATTTTGCCGGAATCCTTAAAGCCCGAAAACAGACGTACATTTGAATGGAAAAGAGCCAATCCCGTTGGTTCTTTATTGCATTTCAAAAAATATCCCGTGATTCTGGGCTTAGTCGCATCGCTTGTGCTCTTATACATCGCGGCGCATTCCACGCAAAGCACCTGGTCGTACTTCACGATGGAGCGTTTCGGTTGGAACGAAGCCTGGGTCGGTTATTCATTGGGCGCAGTAGGACTGATGGTCGCCATTGTGCAAGGTGGATTGATACGCATCATCAACCCCTGGCTGGGGCAGAAAAATTCGGTCTATATTGGGCTATTATTATACGCCATTGGCTTTTTCCTCTTCGCGTTTGCCACGCAAGGCTGGATGATGTTTGCATTTTTAGTGCCGTATTGCCTCGGTGGCATCGCAGGCCCGGCGATGCAAGGCATCATGTCGAGCCAGGTACCCTCCAATGAACAAGGCGAACTGCAAGGTGCGCTCACCAGCCTCATCAGTGTGACCACCATCATCGGGCCACCGTTTATGACGAATTTGTTTGCGTATTTCACCGGGCAGCATGCGCCCTTTTACTTCCCCGGCGCGGCGTTTTTTGCAGGCGCGATACTAACCATCATAAGCACATTCCTGGCAATGCGGTCGTTGCAGTTTTATATACATCCTACATCCCAAAATGCATCGGGTAATAGTGTATAAAATATTATGAACATTGTTGTTTTTTAATATAATTTATTTTATATTTGGACGTAATAAGCAAGGCTATCCGTTTACAAGCATTAAAGGGCTTGTAAACGGATTTTTTTATAATAGCTTTTCAAGACTAATGGAATATTAACGCGGTAAGCGCTAATTAAGTAAAATAAGCAATGCGTGTTTTACTCAGTCGTTATTGCGTTAGTACAAGAGTTGGCTAGAAGTGTAGAGGATGACATCCACAAATATTTATAGAAACAGATTAACTATTTTAGTAAATAAATAAATATGGCAAAAGCATTTTTATCACATAGCAGTAAGGATAAAGAATTAGTTGAAAAAATAGCAATTCAATTAGGCAAAAATAACTGTCATTACGATAAGTTCACTTTTGAAGCAGGAAATATAACTTTAGATGAGATTTTTAAAAGCTTAGATGATACAGATGTATTTGTCCTTTTTATTTCAAATGATGCGTTAGACTCTGAATGGGTAGAAAAAGAGATAACCCAAGCCCGAATATTAAATTCTGATAAAAGAATTGACCGCATCTTTCCTATCATTATTGACAAAAGGATAAATCATAATGATGCGAGAATACCTGATTGGATAAGAAAACCATACAATCTTAAAGTATTTGACAATCAAGTTATAATACTCAAAAAAATAAGACAACTTTTAAGAGAAAGTAATTTTAAAAAGTATGCACATCTAAGGGAAATCAATGATTTGTTTGTCGGTAGAAATGAAATAATACAGGAATTTGAAAGGAAACTGATAAACATAGATAATACCAAACCAACTTGCATTATTGCATCAAGCTTTTTTGAAGGAATTGGCCGAAGAACTTTCCTTAGGAATGGGCTAATTAAAACACGAATAATTGATAAGTGGTATGAACCAGTTCCAATTTCAATTAGTGCAAAAGAAAGTATTGAAGACTTCCTTTATAAACTAAATTTCGTAGAATCAACACCTGAAGTATTTAAGAAAGATTTTGCAAGTGAAGAATTACAATCTAAAATTGAACTCGGCAGAAAGTATATCAAGAAGTTTGCAGACACTAACGAAATACTTTTCATTATTGATGAAGGCAGCATTGTGTTACCCAACCACACATTAGTAGGTTGGTTTAAAGAAATTATTGCAGCTCCTGAATTAAAAAACCAAGTTTGTATATGCTTAATCTCAAAATTTAAACCTTATGGCCCTCATATAAAAAAGTTAGGGAATGTGTTGAACTTTCAAAAGAAGATACTCAAACTTTTTTCATTCAATATTTGAATATTATCAAACAGCAGCTTAAGCCTGAAGACATACGATTCTTTTTGCAGTATTTAAAAGGAATACCAGGGCAAATAATTTATGCAGCCAATTTAATTGAATCGATGGGTATATTGGATGCAAAATCTTTTGTTAATGATATTGAAGAGTTTGATGAATTAAGAGCATTATCAATATTAGAGTTTTTAAAAGATGATAATCTTAGCATTCAAATGATAGTTGCGCTATCCAAGTTTGAAATTATAAGTTATGATTTGGTTTACAAAATATTTGGTGAGTCAGAAGAAGTTTACAAATCAATTCAAAAACTTTTTGACCTGACACTCTTCTTTTCAGTAAGTTCTACACATGATTATCTAAAACTTAATACATCGATTGCAGATTATATTAACCGTTCAAAATTAGAACTCGACAAAGATGTAAGCAATAGAATTAAAGAAGTAGCAAAAGAATCCATTCAAAAACCTTTAGAGTTAGATGAAAATTCAGATTATTCTGAGTTTTTATTTACCCTCGAAAACTTGATAAGAGAGAACAAATCAATCCCACGAAAATTTCTGATTCCATCATTTATTCTGAAATCAATAATCAAAGAATATAATGATAGGCACTACAAGACAGTAATTCAGCTTTCAACAAAGCTACTTGAAAATGAAAATAAGTTTGACTATCAAATAGTAAGAGAAACAAGGATTTGGCTTTGCCTAGCTTATTGTAGAAAACAAAATGAAAAGTTTTTTGAAAGTATTAAGTATTTCAACAACCAAGATGAAGAAACACAAATTGACTATCATTTTCTATTAGGTTTCTATTATAGAAATGGGGATAAAATGGATAAAGCTGAACGACATTTCTTGGAAGTATTAAAAATTGATGAAAATCATTCTAGAACGAAGAGAGAACTTGTCAACGTCTATTTAAGGAAAGGTGAATATATGAAGGCATTGAATTGGGCTAAGGATAATTACAATAGATTTAAAACAAATATTTTGCACATTCAAGCCTATTTTACTTGTTTAATCAAGAAAAACGATAAGACAGATTTTGACATAGAAAAAATTAAAGAATTGCTTGAAAATACTTCTAAGAGTCTCGACAAAAAGGCTTCTGATGTGATTCGAGAGATGAGGGCTGAGTATGACTTTTATATACAAGGAGATTCCGGCAAAGCGATTACTACGTTAAGTGAATCCTTGAAAATGAATTCAAATAACTATTTTGCCTTTAGAGCATTGTTAGAAATATACAAAAGAAAAAATATGGTGTATGAATTGGAACAACTGATGACAACATATCCAAATCTCGTAGAGTTTGACTAAGTAAAAAGAACACCAGCAGCCAATACACGTTTGGCACAATGCACGTGCAAAATAGAAAGATCGTGCTTCTATTTGGATTTGTGCAGGTTGAGAGTTTAGTTCTTCTAAGTCTGCCATTATGCAAAGCGGCAAACCGTTCGTGGCAAATTACAAACAAAAAAAATCCCCCGTCAGTAGCGAGATTGTATCTGCTACTTTGATTGCTACGGTGCTACGACCATTTTATAGCAAAACAATATTCTGTTCCTATTTATTCAAAACGGTTTACCAAAATTTAATACTGAATGGCGGGTTTAGCGGTGATATATTGCGTTTGTGTAATTAAAGGTTTAAATTTGGGGTGAATAGTCAATAGAATTTTAACAAAAAAGTTGATAGATGGAAGGTGCGGTTCAAAAAATACCGGAAAGTTTAATTTATGAGCAGGTTGATGGAAAACCGATCTATTATAAAGGATATAAGGAATATTTGAATGGTAATAAACAAATGGAGGAA
>JANRME010000077.1:0-16502 GCA_033761835.1 Saprospiraceae bacterium | reverse complement strand
CAAGCGGAAAAGTGATTTTCCTTCAAATAAGTTGCAAACTTAGGCGTAAAATGCGATTTTTTTCAAAAAACCTATAAATTTTTAAAAGAAGTCAATACTGTTGGCGATGAATTAAAAATAAATGATATTTTTGGCACGGTATAAGCAGTGAAAACTACTTCCGATTTATATATACCGGTGTCTGGTAAAGTGCTGGAATTCAATGGTCGCTTGGAAGACGAGCCAGAATTGGTCAACGAAGCGCCTTATGGAGATGGTTGGATTATCAAAATGGAAATCGCTGACGCATCGGAGTTGGAAAAACTCATGGATGCCAGTGCCTATGAGGCGATGGTTGGGTAAAGAGGTTCAGGATTGAAGGTCGAAGAATGAGGATTGAGGGTTTTGGAAAGTTTTTGAAAAAATTTGCACATATCACCCACCAAAAAAATGATGCAACGCATCTACAAGAATAGAGGAATCAATTTGAAAACGTTTATTCCGGCAATTGTTTGGGCCTTAACGATTTTATTGCTCTCCGTCATGTCGGGGTTGCATTTGCCTAAGATAGCCGAGAAAATAATTTCTACCGACAAACTGGCTCATGCTGCTGCTTATATGGTGTTTTGTGTGCTGTTGATGTATGGCCTGCGCCGAAATAAAGTTGCTTTTTCAAATGCAGCATTGGTTAGTGTAGTGATGGGTTCGATATACGGTGTGTTGATGGAAGTATTGCAGTATAGTTTTTTCCCGCATAGATATTTTGAAGTGTGGGATATTGTTGCTAATATTATTGGTTCTTTAATAAGCGTATTAGTGTCTTATTTTTTTATAAAGTAAAAACTTGTCAGTATGATTGATATTTCCATAGGATCAGCTGCACTGGGGTTATCAGCATTGGCAGCAATTGCGCTCGTCGTCGGCATTGTCATTGCCGTGAAGCGTAGTTATGCCAAGAAAGCCGCAGGCGAGTTGATCGAAAAGTACAAAGGCAGGACGCATGAAGCCGACCTTGAAGTACGCAATAAATACCCTGAAGTGGACGTGTTCAACTTGAGTGGTACGTTCTTCAATGTAGGTTTAGCCTTAGCCCTTGGAATTACTGTGCTGGCGTTTGGTTGGACACAATATGAGAAAACGGTTTATATCCCGGATGATGCCTTGGTTATGGATGAGGACATCGAGATTGAACCGCCTCGTACTGCCGAGCCACCACCACCGCCGCCACCACCGCCGCCACCCGTTATCGAAGAGGTGCCGGAAGAATTGATTGAGGACGAAGAGCAGCCTCAATTCCAGGATCAGTCCATTGACGAAAGGACGGTTGTGGAAGCGCCGCCTGTAGTTGTGAAAAAAGATGCGCCGCCACCACCGCCGCCGCCGCCACCACCACCACCAAAAGAAGAGGAAATCTTCAAAGTGGTAGAAGAAATGCCTCGTTTCCCAGGTTGTGAAAGCGAGCCTACCGCAGAAGCAAAGAAAGCTTGTGCTGACAAAAAAATGTTGGAGTTCATCTACAAAAATATCAAGTATCCGGCAATCGCTCGTGAAAACGGTATCGAAGGGATGGTTGTTGTGACATTTGTTGTAGAAAAAGATGGTATGGTGACCGACGCTCGCGTTGTACGCGACATTGGTGGCCAGTGCGGTGCAGAAGCCCTGCGTGTAACGCAATTGATGAATGATCAGAGCTTGAAGTGGACACCTGGTAAGCAGCGTGGACGCCCAGTACGGGTACAGTTCAACCTGCCGGTTCGTTTCAAACTGGAGTAATATTAGTCTATAGCTACTTATAAAAATGGCTGTATCAGAAATGATATAGCCATTTTTATTTAGTGTAAATCCTTGATTTTTAATAAAAAACTAAATACTTACCCACCAAAAAAATGATTTCCCTCATCTAAATGAATAGATCGAAAACCTACCAAAAAGTGGAAGCTAGGGCTTCTGCAACCTTATTCAAATTCAAATAGCAAGATATTCTTCCTGTGTACGGGCGCTCGTAGCAGTTGGATTGGTATTTCATTTTTTACAACCTAAAATTGTTTGTTATGATTGACATTTCCGTAGGGTCGGCTACGCTGGGACTGATATTCCTGGCGGTAGCGCTCATCGTACTTGGCATTATCATTGCCATCAAGCGCATTTTTGCCAGTCGAGCACAAGTATTTGCTGAAAAGCAGCCCGAAAAAACAGCATTCGAAGGACGCAATAAGTATGCGGAAGTAGATGTATTCAAGCTTAGTGGCACATTTTTTAATGTCGGCTTGGCGCTTACACTGGGTTTAGTGGTAGTTGCTTTTGGGTGGACGCAGTACGAACGGCAGATTTATATTCCTGCATACGACATGATGACCGATGCTGATTTCGATATCGTGCCACCAAGAATTCCGCCACCTCCAACACCTCCGCCTACTTTGCCACCACCAGTGATTGAAGTAGTACCAGAAAATTTATTAAAAGATGAACAGCCTGAATTTCAGGATATTAGTATTGATGCGAACAGCGTAGTGGAAGCACCGATTACAATGAAAAAAGAAGTCGGTGCACCGCCCGTTCTGCCCGCTCAAGCGGATGAAGGGCCAGAAGAAATTGTAGTTTTTGCAGAAGAAATGCCGCGTTTTCTGAACAAAGATTGTGAAAACCTCCTCACGATTGCAGAGAAAAAGGCTTGTGCAGATAAAAAGCTATTTGAATTTATTCATAAAAATATCAAATACCCGCCAATCGCTCGTGAAAACGGCATAGAAGGCACAGCTTTTGTCACTTTTGTGGTCGAAAAAGACGGTAAAGTGACCGATGCAAAAATTGTACGTGAACCTGGCGGGCAATTGGGGCAGGAGGCACTACGCGTAATCAATTTGATGAATGAGCAAGGATTACTCTGGGAACCCGGCAAACAGCGTGGCCGCAAGGTACGAGTTCAATTCAGTATGCCGGTAAAATTCGTTTTGGAAAACTAAAATGGTTCGATTTTGTCAAAAAGATGGTTGTGCGCAGTTTTTGGGCATAACCATTTTGTTTTTTAGGAAAAATGTAACAATTTATGACTCATTTGACAGCTTTCGCCAAGCAACTTTTGGATGGGAGCAGCGTTTTTTAAAAAGCGGCTTGAATAATTGCCTACATTGCAACAATCAACCAATAGTTAACATTTTACAATCGTAATCTTATGCGAATTTTATTCTTGATAGCAGCGGTATTGGTGAGTTTCTCCACTTTTGCTCAGGATGCCCGACTTGCACAGCAGTATTTCCAAAACGGTGAATATGAAAAAGCTTCGGTTTTGTACGAAAAGCTTTTTGAGGCGGATGAAGACAATGATTTTTATTTCGACCGCTATATTGATTGCTTGTTGGCAATCGAAAACTTTGACGATTGCGAGCGGGTCATCAAAAGACAAATCAAACGTAATCCTACAAATGTAAATTTGTACGTCACTTACGGCAAATTATTTGAGCGGCAATACCGCGACGAAGATGCGCTCGAGCAATATCAAACCGCGATTTCTAATTTGAGTCGGGATGCTTTTGTGATTACGCGCTTGGCGAATGCCTTTGTCGTACTTACAAAATACGATCTTGCCATTGAAACCTACGAAAAAGGGGCGGTGCTACTAAAGGATGATAATATTTTTTCTTACAATCTCGGTGAATTGTATCGCAGGAAAGGCGATATGAGTAAGATGGTGGAAAGCTATCTGAATGCTGTGGATGCTAATCCTGAGCGATTGAGTACAATTCAAACCATTTTTCAGCGGTATTTTTTGCCTGAAGATTTTGTTGAATTACAAACACAGCTATACGCTCGCCTCCAAAAAGATGAGAATGCAGCACATTTTATTGAACTCCTTACCTGGGTTTTTATTCAACGCAAAGACTATAAAAACGCCTTGCGACAAGTACGGGCTTTGGATCGGCGCTTACGCGAAAACGGTGGGCGCGTATTTCAATTGGCTGAAATAGCAGCGAACGATAAGGATTTTGATGCTTCAATTGAGGCCTATCAATATGTCGTGGAAAAAGGCACAGATTCGCCTTTCTATATTGATGCGAAGCGCGAATTGTTGCGCACCAAACGTAGCAAAATTGTGGAAGGATATGCTTATACACAACAGGAATTGCTACAATTGGAAAAAGAATACGAGGGATTTTTACAAGAATTCGGCCGCACGCGTGTCACGGCTGGTATTATTTTAGAATTAGCAGAATTAGAAGCCCTGTATGTCAATAATTTGGATAAAGGAATTTCCTTGCTCAATGAGTTGATCAACTACCCAAATGTGGACAAAAATATAGAGGCGAATGCTAAGTTGAGTTTGGCGGATTATTATCTCATCAAAGGTGAAGTCTGGGAAGCAACGCTCTTGTATTCACAGGTGGATAAAGCTTTCAAAGAGGACATTTTAGGACATGAAGCGCGTTTCCGCAATGCGAAATTATCCTACTATTCCGGCGATTTTCAATGGGCGCAGGCGCAGTTTGAAGTACTCAAAGCTTCTACTTCCAAACTCATTTCCAACGATGCGATTGATATGTCGGTGTTTATTATGGATAATTTGGGATTGGACACGACGGCCCAAGCGCTTCAAATGTACGCACAATCAGATTTGTTGGTTTTTCAAAACAGGTTCGATGAAGCATTCAAAAAATTGGACAGCCTACTAGTACTATTTCCCAAACATTCTTTGGATGACGACGTATTGTATTTAAAATCAAAGATTTATACCAAAAAACGCGAATACCAAAAAACGGCAGAAGCGCTGCAAAATATTATTGATAACTACAAAGAGGAAATACGGGCTGATAATTCGCTTTTTGAATTGGCGCAACTTTATGAAACCCACCTGAATAATGTGGAAAAAGCTAAAGAATTGTACGAAAAGCTGTTTGTGGAATACTCAGGAAGCACCTTTGCGGTAGAAGCGAGAAAGCGGTTCAGAATTCTGAGAGGCGATAAAATACAGTAGAAGCACGAAGGTAAGAGGTACGAAGTATTGCTAACGTACTTTGTACTTCGCCGTTCGTACTTCCTTAATCCTTCAGTCTTTTCTCATCGGAAACGCTTAATTTATGACGGCCCTTGGCACGGCGGCGCGACAATACTTTGCGACCATTTTTCGTAGCCATGCGCGAGCGGAAGCCATGCTTGTTGGCGCGCTTTCTTCTCGATGGTTGAAATGTTCTTTTCATTGTACCTGTATTTTAAATCCCTTTGCGGGACAGCTTTTCAAAAAAGTGCGACAAAGGTAAACTTATTTTTGCAATCGAACAAATGGATTCTGCTACTTTTCTAAAAAATTACGCCTATCATTTTGGAAAGTTTGGCTGCAATGTTTTTAGTGGCATCTGTTGATTAATGACCGAGTTAACAGTCCATATCGTCTCACTTGAATATGTTGAGCTTTGATTTTTTTGGTGACATTTCACTAGTAGTGAATCTTTTTGTCGAAACCAGTAAATTGCCTCATAACCTGTTTCTCCCTCCATTACTTGTTTGAAGACGGAATCGCCTGTTTCCTTAAGTTTTTTCAGTACTTCAGGATCTTTACGGATAATATAAATTTGCTGAAATTTATAGCATAATTCATCATCAATAATTTCATCGGAGAGTCTTTTCCAGATTCCTGTTTCAAAAATACGATTAGCTCGATTTAAAGAATCTTGCATCAATAAAAATGGAATAAAACTACCAGTATTATAAGAAATACCTACAATTCGGGAGATCGCTCTGTTGAAATCTAAACTGTCTAACTGGGGAGGATATTCGCCAAATTGTTGCCAATACATTGCATTGTTCTTTCCCAATTTAGAAATAATGACTTTTTTTTGAAACTTATTATTGATATAGTTATCAGGTTTTTCCCACGTTATCTCAAGTCGAAAACTATCCGGGCGCACAAAAGCTGTGCTAATACCTATAAATTCTTGAGAATAATTCCGAGTATGCACCACTTCTATTGTGTCTAAATAAGAAGAAAGCGCATTATAATTTTTAGAAATTCTCGACAATATTGAAGAGTCTTGCATTTCTTGAGAGAAAATTGAGAATGGAAAAGCTATTACTAAAAGAGAGAAATAAATATTTGGGCTATAGATTTTCATATTAAAAAATTAGGTACTTTTGGAAATTTTTTTCTTTAACTCAAAAATAATTAACCTAATGAAAAAATTAATGTTTATTGTCATGTGTATTTCGCTTATTTTTACATTTGGATGTAATAAAGAAAATACGGAAAACTTGAGTTCCGATCTTATTGCGTCTAAACTAGTAAATGACCCAAATTACATTGCTTTTCAAGAGTTTAATGACGATGTCTTTGGAAAATTTATTCAAAAAAATCAATTCTACTCATGAGAAAAAACATCAGAAAGATTTCTACAACATACTGAATTTGAGGACTTACAATCCCTATCCATTTTTATAAAAAACAAATATAAAGGCTTTTTCGACGAAATATTCAAGAATGTTCCTGAATTAACTTATTTGAATGAAGAGCAATTCATTGAGGTACTTGAAAAAGCTAGGACAAGGTATAAAATCAACTTAGAAAAACGCGAAGTCAATCCTTGTATTGAGTGCATAGAGGAGGCATGGGTAGTTTATGATGAACATACAGATTATTGCGTTTTAGTATATTATCAAACTAATTCATGGGGAGATTGCTTGAGCAGCGCTTTGCAAAACTTTATTTTCACTACTGATTTGTGTCCTTGTGAATAATATTTCATAAAATAATTGAGCTCTCCAAAATAGGGAGAGCTCAATTGTTTGCAACTCTAAAAATATTTTTTCCCCTTTCAAATCTCCTACTGACTATACCGTCAAAATATCTTTTTCCTTGGCTTCGATCAAATGATCGATCTTTTCGCTGAATTTATCGGTGAGCGTCTGAACTTCTTGTTCTTTACGCTTGCCAGCATCTTCCGGGAAGCCATCTTTTACAGCTTTTTTGATGTGTTCCATCGCATCACGGCGGGCATTACGCACACTTACTTTCGCCTCTTCGCCCAGCGCTTTTGCTTTTTTTACCAAATCTTTACGGCGTTCTTCGGTAAGCGGCGGGATGGAAATACGTACTACCTCTCCATCATTTTGAGGCGTAACGCCAAGATTAGCTTCAAAAATGGCTTTTTCAATGGGCGCCAGCGTAGATTTTTCCCAAGGTTGAATCACTAAAGTACGAGCATCCGCAGCACTGATATTGGCGACCTGGTTGATAGGCGTGGGTGTACCATAATAAGCCACCATCAGCCCTTCGAGCATGGTCGGCGCGGCTTTGCCGGTGCGAACCTTCACCAATTCTTTTTGCAAATGGTCAACAGCATGATCCATCAGCTCTTCAGCGTGTTCGACGTATAAATTAACTTCTTCGGTTTGCATGGCTTTATCGTTTTAACATTCAAATGCGCCTGCAAAAGTAGGAATTGTATTGCGAAATATAAAGACCTTAGACAATAGATAATATGTGGCGAGTCTAATATGTATCGTCTAAAGTCCAATATCTAAAAAATTAATCATTATTCAAACGCATCAACAAATACAATAATGTAACCAACGCGGATAATGCTGCTGCTACGTAAGTCATGGCTGCCCACCAGAGTGCATCTTTTGCACCGTCGTATTCTGCACCACGCGCTACGCCGGATTGATTGAGCCAAGCCAATGCGCGATTGCTGGCGTCAAATTCTACCGGCAGGGTTATTAAACTAAATAGTGTAGTAACACCAAATACACCAATGGTAATTATCAACAAGAAATCGCTCGAACCAATACCGAAGGCTCCCAGCGCAAATAACAATAAATATTGTTGTAATCCTGCCGCAATGTTCACAATCGGCACAATCGCGGAGCGGAATCGAAGCATTGTATAAGCAGTGGCGTGTTGTACAGCGTGCCCACATTCGTGCGAAGCAACGGCTGCAGCCGACACACTTCTACCATGATATACATCAGAACTAAGATTCACGGTTTTGGTCATTGGATTGTAATGATCCGTTAGAAAACCTTGTCCTTCTACGATCTTTACGTCCCGGATATTGTAATGACGCAACATGGTTTCAGCGATTTCAGCGCCACTCATACCAGAACGAATTGGCATACGGCTATAATGCGCAAATTTACCACGCAAACGGCCGCTAATAATCATACCGATTACAGAAAAAACACCTGCAATAATAATATATCCAAGCATAGTTGAATATTTGATTTCAATTTTAGTTAAGGAATAATTACATAGCAATGTGAAACATTTTGGAAATGCGCCACATTGTATTTAATTTATAATGTCAAAACCTGTATAAGCTTGTAAAGCTTTAGGTATTAAAACGCCCGAAGGGCTTTGATTGTTTTCTAATAATGCCGCCACAATTCGTGCTAAAGCCAGCGCACTGCCATTAAGCGTATGTGTGAGTTGCATTTTTTTATCACTATCGCGGAAACGCAATTTCATTCGATTGCTTTGAAACGTTTCAAAATTGGACACCGAACTCACTTCCAACCAACGCTGTTGCGCCGCCGAATACACTTCAAAATCGAAAGTTAGCGCAGAAGTGAAGCCCATATCACCGCCGCATAAGCGCAGGATTCGGTAAGGAAGTTCCAGTTTTTCGAGCAAGCCCGATACATGGGTCAGCATTCCCTGCAAGGCTTCGTAAGATTTGTCAGGATGCTCGATGCGCACAATTTCCACTTTATCAAACTGATGCACCCGATTCAGTCCACGTACGTGCGCGCCATAAGAACCCGCCTCGCGCCGAAAGCAAGGGGTGTAAGCGGTCAGCCGAATGGGCAAATCTTTTTCATCCAAAATTTCATCGCGATAGATATTGGTCACAGGCACTTCGGCCGTAGGGATCAAGTAGAGGTTATCGCGCTCAACGTAATACATTTGTGCCTCTTTATCAGGTAGTTGCCCTGTGCCACGCGCTGTATCTTCGTTCACCATAAGCGGCGGGATAATTTCTTCGTAACCCGCTTTTGATGCTTCATCCAAGAAAAAGGCAATCAGCGAGCGTTCTAATTTTGCACCCTTGCCACGATAAACGGGGAAGCCAGCTCCGGTGAGCTTTGTGCCCAATTCTAAGTCAAAAATTTTATATTTGGTCGCCAATTCCCAATGTGGCATTGCGCCAGCGTCCAATTGAGGGAAGGGTTTATCCCAGGCTTGGTACACATCATTGTCCTCAGCGGTTTTGCCAAAAGGCACCGAATGGTGCGGGATATTGGGTACACGCAGGAGCAGCTCTTCGAGTTGTTCTTGGGTTTGCTTCATTTTATCTTCGAGTGTCGAAGTACCGTCCTTTAACGCGGCGACACGGCCCTTGATTTCATCGGCTTCTTCGCGTTTGCCTTGTTTCATCAAGTCGCCTACTTCTTTGGAAAGGCGGTTGCGTTCGGCCAAGGCGTTGTCTAATTCGGTTTGAATTTGCTTGCGGGCATCGTCCAATTGTAAAATATCGTCAACGATTCGTAGATCGTTTTCCGAAAAATTTCTTTTTTTTAACCCTTCGGTAACGCGGTCTTTATTGGCGCGGATGAAACTGACTTGGAGCATAGATTGTTAAGGATTACAGCCGATAAAATTAATCAAAAGTATCAATAAACTATTTCAGGAAAGTTTTCGTTATAATTTTTGCAAAGATACTATTTGAAAACAAAAAATTTAATGTATTTTTGCCGAAACACAACCTAAAGGCATACCACCATTAGCAGCATCTGAGTTAGCAAGTCTGATAAGGTGTTTTAATCTCAATTCCTTAAGATTGTTTTTGAATTCCCACTGGAAAAGAGGTTGTCGGTCTGGACGGTCAAATGTATTGCATAAATTGCGCTGGAGATAGGATAAATCCCCACACATACTTAAATCCACATTGATTGACAGGTATTACGTATCAAGTTTTTCTCACGGTTTAAATAAAACCATTCTAACAAAAAAAAATAACACACCAAACTGTTATGTACGACATTTTGCAATTAAATGATATGCTTGTGCCAGAGCTGCGCGATATAGCAGAACGATTAGGGCTGGCAGGTTTTAAGCGCCTCAACAAACAAGAATTAATTTATAAAATCCTGGATCATCAAGCGATTAGCAGCAACGATTTTCCGAGCGCGGATGACGAGGATTTCGTTCCCGTTGTTGATGACGATGATGATGACTATCCTCGAACATATTCCAATGCTATTGCTATAGATGAGGAGGATGCATTTGATTCTTCTGAAAATAAAAATATTGATGCTTCTGAGTCTCAAGAAGAAGAGGATGAAGACAGTGAACGCCGCAGGCGTGTGCGCAAGCGCGTAAATCCTCAAGATCAGGGTAATGATAGTGATTTTGACAAGAATTACAACGACCAAACTCGGAAGAGACCTGAAATAATTCGGGAAAGAGAAATGCCGAAAGAAAACGTGCGGGAAGTGCGGGAAAGAGAGTACACTCGAGAGCGGGAGGTGCCGCGCATTAGAAACGAGGCAAACGAAGATGCTCCGCAAGTCCACCCAAGGAATGGCGCAGACAATAGGTCGCAGCAACGCAAGGGAGGAGATGACTTCGACATCGAATTGGATGGCATTATCGAAGGAGAAGGTATCTTGGAAATGATGCCTGATGGTTATGGCTTCTTGCGTTCTTCCGATTACAATTATCTTACTTCGCCCGATGATATTTACGTGTCACCTTCTCAAATCAAGCTTTTTGGCTTGCGGACAGGTGATACCGTGCGTGGCGCTATTCGACCGCCAAAAGAAGGTGAAAAATATTTTGCCTTGCTGCGCGTATCGAAAATCAATGGTTTAGAGCCTCAGGATATACGCGAACGTGTACCGTTTGATTATTTGACGCCACTTTTCCCGAATGAGAAATTTAATCTTCAAACAACCGCTAACGGACGCGACTATGGCAATCGAATGATTGATCTTTTCACGCCGATTGGTAAAGGCCAACGCGGCTTGATCGTGGCGCAACCCAAGACTGGTAAGACTTTCTTGCTGAAAGATGTTGCGAATGCCATTGCTAAAAACCACCCTGAGTGTTACTTGATCGTGCTGCTCATTGACGAGCGCCCGGAGGAAGTAACGGACATGAAGCGCAACGTGAAAGCAGAAGTGGTCGCTTCTACTTTTGATGAGCCTGCTGATAATCATGTACGTGTGGCTGGTATTGTGCTGGAAAAAGCGAAGCGTTTGGTAGAATGTGGTCACGATGTGTGTATTTTGCTTGACTCCATAACGCGTTTGGCGAGAGCTTATAATACGGTTGCACCTGCCAGTGGTAAAGTGCTTTCCGGTGGTGTGGAAGCCAATGCATTGCACAAGCCTAAGAAATTCTTTGGGGCGGCGCGTAATATTGAAGGTGGCGGCTCGCTGACGATCCTTGCAACTGCCTTGATCGACACGGGTTCTAAAATGGACGGCGTGATCTTTGAAGAATTTAAAGGTACGGGTAATATGGAATTGCAGTTGGATCGCACTTTGGCGAATAAGCGCTTGTTCCCATCGATTGATCTTACGAAGTCGAGTACGCGTCGTGATGACTTGCTCTTGGACAAAGATACACTTCAGCGTATGTTCATCCTGCGCAACCACTTGGCCGATATGAAACCCGACGAAGCAATGGAGTTTTTGTTGAAGCATTTGCAATCAACCTCCAGCAATGAAGAGTTTCTTACTTCGATGAACGGATAATTTTTCCAAATAAAATATGCCACGTTTTTGAAGCATGGCATTTATAAAAATCTGATTGAAAATAATCCACATTGCCCCGGGCCGAAAACCCCGGGGCTTTTATTTTCATAGCTTGGTGGTTACCAATTTTTTTCAATTTTGTTCTTACCCAACTGGAAAGCCCGAGAAATATTGAATCCAAAATAGAGGTCGCCATTGCCCCAATCTCCAGCAGTCTGTGGAATAAAAAACTTTTCAATCATCCCTTGAGAATTGGTGATATGCAATTGGAACACATGTCCACCGGTTTCAATATCAACTCCCAGAGATAACGAATTGTATTGATTATCAGCCGTTTCGCCAGGCAAAAGGTAAAAATATTCTGCATTGATGGAAACGCGTTTACTCAGTTTGTAGCGCCCCGCCGCGCCGATGGCATAGACATTATTCTCATCATTTCTGGTTGCTACCAGATTTCGATGGATCATAGTGGGCACTATTTGCAAAGAAAATGCTTCACTGAACTTGCGTGCGAGTAGTGCCTGATAGGTATAGGTCAAGCGATGCTGGAATTCGCGCTCGGCTTCCGAATATTTTATCGTATTGATGGCGGTGCTGGCGAACAAGGCGAGCGAAATCGGCATTTGTTGAGCGCCGCTGCTTTGTTGTAATAATCGGAGTTTTAAATACCCATCATACGTTTTTTCCAGAGAATTTCTTCCAATACCAATAGTGAAGCGCTTGCTGATGCCATAATCCAGCCCCAAACGAATGGTGGATTGATCCAAACCAAAGAATTCATAAGCGCCGTCATTAATTTTACCAAAGCGGTGCGAGATCAAGAATATCAACTCCCCTTTGCCAGGGGTTTCAATCGAATGCCCATTGATCACGCGCGTTCCTTTAAAAGTGCCGATGGCGTAGTCGGTCAGCGTACTATCTGCTCCCAGAAGCTCTAATAAATCATCTTGAGCCTGGCTATATAATATCGATATAAAGAAAAGTAGGGTTATTATTAAGTGCTTTTTCATAAAGATGTTTTGATTAAGTGGCGTTCTAAAATAGAACAGGCTATTGATCTTTAATTTCTTACAAAATGGTTAATAATAAATTGTCAATAGTCAATCATTAATACTTAATTATTTAGCGCTCCGGCATCAATCCAGGCTTTTATTTTCTGAATATCGCAAGCCGATAGCTTCGCCCCGCCAAATGGCATAGGCGTAAAGCCTGGCGCATGACTAATAGCACCATATAAAAAACCATTCTGCGCGTACACCTTTATATTATTATAACCTTCAAGATTAATACCCGCCGTCTGTATGTTCTGTGAATGACAGGACAAACAATTAGATTGTATAATAGATGTAACAGTTTGTGAATAAGTTACATTTTTAGCATCACAATCGCTATCAGGAAAAAGGTCTTCTTCATTATCACTTGTACAAGCATACATTATCATAAAAAGCACAATTGGTAATAATTTCAACAGTTGTTTACTCATGTTTTTTAATATTTTGAATAATACAATCAATTAATACGACATCCATTAATTTACCGGTGCAGCGCCCTCGCAATATGATATAATCATTTACCTGTACTTCATTTGCAAAAGGAGAATTAAGTTTGTCAATTGTGCAGCTTACACCCGATAATTGATCGGCTTCACCCAGGAGCAAAGTCAGCTGTGTGTCACTGTTTTCAAGTATTTCAACTACATTTCCACTCACTTCCAATACTTTATCTAGGTACTGCTGGTCGGCGTTTGTCTCATTTGTTTCATACTGGGTATAAAGATCACGCGCGGTGATTGTAAAATCAGATTCTTTATTTTTTAATGATTCAGGAGCTTTATTATATAAATATAAACCCACTCCAACCGCCACTGCGAGTCCAATGCCTATCAGGATCAAAATAAAAAGAAGAATTCTATTTTTTTTCATAAAAACTTGATTATTAGGTAAATGATTCTTAAATGAAATGACATAATACTAATTATAGCCTGCGACGCAAGGAAAGCGCTAAGCCTTTAGAATATAACTCCACTTTGCCGTGACCGACTCCTTGTAAAGGAATTTGCATAAATAAATCTGCCTGAATACTTAATTTGGATGTAAGCTTTGCTTCTACGCCAAGGCCAGCTTGAGCAATCGCCCACCAATGCGCGAGTGTTTCGTTGCTCTCCCATTCATAAATTAATCCCGGATAATGCCGATCATATTTATAATAATATTCTTCCCGCAGCATCCACCAGGTGGCTATACCTGTATTAGCAATTAAATTCCATTTTGGTTTTTGTAATAATTCGCTGCGCAATGTAATAGTAGAACCCAAAATATTACAATCTCCGGTTGTTTCGATAGGCGAAATTTGATAAGGCCAACCGCCTGCTCTATAAAAATCGCCTTTGCCTGCGATATAATGTTTTTTGGCGTACATCCCCTGCGCATTTACAGAAAAGCGTTTTGCAAATTGATATTCTATTAAAAATCCAAAACTGTAGCCCTTGCGCGAAGGATCATTAAATCCTACTGAAGCGCTCTCCGGCGCACCAAATAAACCCAAAGTCCAGGGATGCTGTTGTAATTTTTTAGTTCTTATTACATGACTGGAATCAACCGATGCCTGTGATATAATAATGGACTCATTGGATGTTAATGATTTGAGTTGAGGTATTTCTACCTGAGCGATGCCGTTTAATTCAAAAGTCGAGTGAGATTCTTTAAAGTCTTCAAGTGTTTTGTTTTGATAATCAATTAATTGTGCATCAGTTTTTGAAATTTTTTCTTCCAAAGCAATATTATTATCAATTTGCTGATTTTGAGGTTGTCTGTGTAATTTTGATATAATCAAATCTGGATTATTATATACGCTTTTATTATTATTGTCTTTTGCAATAACTTGATCTCGGTTTTTAGATTTTTGGAACGTCGGTGATAATTTTTGTTCGATCACTTCATCATCCGGGCAAAGTTCTTCAGTAGCGCTCGGCGCTGTGACAATAGGCAGTTCCGACTCTTTTGGCTGGGGCTTAGCGGCTGGGGCTGTTAATTTATACCACAAGAATCCTATTATAAATAAGCTTAATAATGCGAATCCTACTCGGCTGAACCATAAGATTATCAGGCGTTTGCGTCGTTTTTGATCCAATTTTTTTTCCATGCGTTCCCATGCCTCGGGGTTGAATTCAAGATCAAACTCCTCCGTCGCCCGCTGGAAAATATTTTCTATAAAATCCTTGTCAGCCATAAGCCATACCCTTTTAATGCTGCAGTTGTTCGATCAAAAGCTGGCGAAGCTTCTGACGCGCTTTTGCTAAATTCGATTTGGAAGTGCCAACCGAAATGCCCAAAATCGTTGCAATTTCTTCGTGCGTGTAACCATCAATGACGAACATATTGAAAACAGTACGATAAGCCAAAGACAAGGAACGCACCATTTTCATCAGTTCCTCAAACCCAATGCGGGCCAGGATGTCCTCGGTGCTGGGGATGTCAAATTCTGCGTCCATCAGTTGTGTCCATTTAAAGCGTCGCTTTTTTTTCACCTGATTGATAGCGGTGTTAATCAGGATGCGCCGGAACCAGGGTTTGAAAGGCAACGAGTTATCATAGCGATTTAAATTCATAAATACCTTGAGAAACGCATCATTAGCAATCTCTATGGCTTCATCTTCATCATCGGCGTAGCGCAAAGAGACGGACATGGCATAAGCATAAAACCGTCGGTACAGCTCCTTTTGCGCCAGGCGTTCTTCCCTTTTACAGGCGTTCAGCAGTTCGTCCAGGTCTGCTATGCTCATACGAGATGCTTCTGATTTGTTTGGTATGTTGCAAACTCCCTCCTATACAAGCACTTGCAAAAAAGGGTTGCCTAATATCTTAAAAAATGTTCAAACAACGATTTTTTTAACTTTTACCTTAAATTTAGAGGATGAACTAACTTTATATTGCTATTTTTATACCTTGTGAAAGATATATCATAATTAGGTCGGTATGAAAAAAATACTATTCACTCTTTTTATTTTTTCTTTTGCCATTCTTTCTAATGCGCAAACACCTTTGGCCCAGGAAATTCTATCGAAAAGCATTCAATATCATGACCCCCAAGATAAATGGGGTAAAGAGCAGTTGGTTTTAAATCTTGAAGAAACCCGCCCAAATGGTTCAATTCGCTACACTCGTCTCGAAATTGATTTATCGAAGGATTATTTCTTTTTAAAGCAAAAAAACGGCGAGGACGAAATTATTCGCATCATGCAGCGCGGCGAATGCCAACACCAATATCAAGGCAAAAGCGACATTTCCGAGGAGACAGCTCAACGCTTGCGCCTCACCTGCGAACGAACCGCTTTTTTTCGGAATTATTACACGTATTTATGGGGATTGCCAATGAAATTAAAAGATCCCGGCACGATTTTGCATGAGCAGGTGGAAATGAGCGATTATTTTGGTAAACCGGCTTATAAATTAAAAGTGACCTACGATGCCAACGTCGGCAGTGATACCTGGTATTTCTATTTTGACCTAAAAACTTACGCCCTCGTCGGCTATCGTTTTTATCACGATGAAACCAAAAACGACGGCGAATATATTTTGTTGGAAGATGAAGCAGTAATAAATGGGCTGCGCTTGCCAAAAAACCGAAAATGGTACATGCATCAAGATGCGAAATTTTTAGGTACAGACACGCTCGTCAACGGTAAATAATTCTATACTTTCTTTAAAGGCATATAACATCATAACAATTTGAAAATCTGCTATTTGCACCTCACCAAATAATCAATATTACATTTAATTAACGTTTCAACAATGTTATTTTAACAATTTTATTTAAAAATTAATACAATATTAACCCCC
>JANRME010000076.1:0-7800 GCA_033761835.1 Saprospiraceae bacterium | reverse complement strand
ACCGGGTGCGAACGATGCCAAGCGCGGTTATGTGACCATTGTACTGAAAACCAACGATCCCGATGGACCAGACGGACCTTGTCCGCCGGCGATGGATATGATTCGCATTATTGTGAAAAACGTGGATTGTGGGGCTTTCCCGTGGAATGGAAACGAGTAAAGGGGGATAGGGAGATAGGGGAAAAGGGGAATAGGTGTAAGGCGTATTGGCTTAGAGGCGTATAGGACAGCTTTAGACCTTTAAACCTGTAAACCTATACGCCTCTAAGCCTGAAAGCCTCTACACCTGTACGCCATAAAGATTTTTTTGGGTAAACACTTTTCATCAAGGTTGGAGCAAAGGCTTCAGCCTTTTTTTATGCGCTTTCATATCAATTTTATTTACCAATATAATATTCTTCTGTCAAGCTCTTCTTTTTTTATTAAGAATCGTAATATTTTTATCATAATTTCCTTTTTCAAAGTCAACCCTTGATATTTCGTCGTCAACATATCATTTGTCAACAAAGTAATTTGATATGTCAACAAAGTTTTATCAAGTGTCGTCAATTTCGGTAAATAAATCGTCTTTCACAGTTGGCTTGTCAGCAATGAAAAATGCCTGGTCATTGCCGACAATTGAATTATGATTGACAACACATGATATGTGATTGTCAACACATAATATGCGTTTCTCAACATATTATATGTGATTGACGACACATGATATGTCATTGACAATAAATCATAAGTTTTTGACACCAACAAGCTTTATGATGCCGAAAAGGGCGATTTATTTAGCGATTAAAGTAATTTTATGATACAATCATGGGCTTTCATTGCAGGTAATGCCCAAAAACAAATAGATCAATCCTGTTGCGAACTAAACACCGATCAGCAGCAGCATGATCACCTTCTATTCCCTACCGTTTGCTGTTCCAATCTTCTCTTCCAACATTCCTTTGAGCCTTACACAATATTTTTTGTCATTAGGCTTTTTTGTAATAATATTTGAGAGAGAGACTATCTAATTGTAAGATGTCGGAAGTCGGAGCAGAGAAGTCAGATAGTATATTATGTTGATAGTGCGTCTGACATCTGTTTTCTGTCCTCCGACTTCTGCCAAAAACCGATTAACAGTATGAAAATCCAATTGCTACTATTGTCCTTACTGGCAAGTGTATTTGCCTATGCCCAAACAAATGATCCGCGCATCGCCAATACCAAAACCGCACTCGATGCCGTGGAACAAATCACGCTTCCCAATTTGAATAATGATGTCTTGCGCGAACGCGAACGCCAGCGCCGCGAAGCATTTCCTGACGCCGCACCGAGATTCGCAGAAGCCGTAGAGACAAATGTAAATCCCGAAAATAGGGGTACTTGGGAGGTTTTGCCCAATGGAAATGCGCTTTGGCGTTTGCGCATTCTTTCCGAAGGCGCTTATTCGCTCAATCTCGGCTTTAGCCAATACTTTATGCCCAAAGGCGGCAGCCTCGTGCTGTATTCGCCCGACTATAAAACCATCCTTGGCCCGTTCACCGTGTCGGATAATGAGGAACACGAGCAACTTTGGACCCCCATTCTGCCCGGCGACGAAATGGTGCTGGAAGTGCAAGTGCCTGCCAACAAACGCAGCGAGCTACGCCTGCAACTCAAAAACGTGAACCACGATTTTATGGATTTTTTTGCACCAAGCTCCGGGGCTTGTCATCTCGATGCGATCTGCGGTGCAGCAAATGGATGGGAAATACTCGATCGCTACCGCGATGCGATTCAATCCGTTGCCGTTTATGGTTTTAATGGCAATACTTTTTGCACGGGCTTTTTGGTAAACAATACCCAAAACGATTGTACGCCTTATTTTATGACCGCGAATCATTGTGGCGTCACGCCGGAAAACGCGCCTTCGATGGTGGTGTATTGGAATTACCAAAACAGCACCTGTCGCGAACCACGCTCGCCAGGGAGCGGCACTTTGGGCGATGGGCCTTTAGATAATTTCAACAGCGGTGCTACTTTTCGAGCGAATTACGCCTTGACCGATATGACTTTGGTCGAATTGGATGATGAAATCAATGACACCACGAATGTTTTCTTCGCCGGATGGACATTGGAAGACAAAGCTCCAACGGATACGGTCGTATTAGTACACCATCCTGGCGCAGAAGAAAAACGCGTCAGCCTTGAATACAATGGCACAGTTGTAGGAGCTTGGGGCAGTGGTGCAACCCCGGTGGAAGGCGGCAATTATTTGGTCGTACCCGGTTGGGATGTAGGATCTTCTGAAGGTGGTTCTTCGGGTGCGCCTTTGTTTGATCGAGATCAACGTATTATTGGTCAATTGCGCGGCGGCAGCGCCTTCTGCAATATCGATGGATTCGATGCATTTGGCTGGTTTCGATACTCCTGGTTGGGTAATGGCACACCCGAATCGAGTTTACAATCCTGGCTTGATCCTGCTAATTCCGGCATTATCAATATGGATGGTCGGCGACAGGCTGGCTGCAATATTACCTTAGCCGTTACGACTCCTTTCCAGGAGATATGTACACCCAACGAAATCATTTATGAAGTGGTAGTCAGCGATAGTTTCCTTGCGCCTGTGCAATTGACATTGGAAGGCTTGCCCAATGGCGTCAATGCTTCCTTTAGTCAAAATCCGGCCACGCCCGGCAATACCATCACTGTTTCTATCGCCAATACCGGTGCTTTCGCGGAAGGGAAATATGCTTTGAAACTACAAGCCACCGACGGCACGCAAGCGACCAATATTGCACTTGGTTTGTTGGTATCAAGTGGCACCATGCCTTCTATTACACCGAACGCGCCCGAAAATGCAGATACAGATGTGTCGCTCATTCCTAATTTTTCCTGGTCCTCTTCTTCCGATGTAGCTACTTATCAGATACAAATTGCGACCGATTCGCTTTTCAATAATATTGTACAAGACCTAAATAATTTGAGTGATACGCTTACGGATGAGACCATTTTAGAAGCCTTGACCACTTATTTTTGGCGGGTACGCGGCAGGAATGGTTGTGGCGAAGGCAATTGGTCGGCAGTTCAGCGCTTCACTACAGCTGATATTATTTGCACAACCGTAACGGCTAACGATTTACCAAAAGAAATCTTTGACTTACAAGCGAACGTCGTTACATCTTCGGTAGAATTCAATTTGCCGGGTGCAATCCTCGATGTGAAGGTCAAAGGCCTTGATATATCGCACTCCTTTATCGGTGATATACAAGTATCGCTCTCTTCGCCAGGTGGCAAATCGGTAAGATTATTCGACCGACCGGGTGTACCCAATGATTTATTTGGTTGTGATGGCAGCAATGTGCAAGCCAGTTTTGATGACAAAGCGGACAAGACTGCGGAGCAATTGGAAACCACCTGCAATGAAAATCCTGGCATAGAAGGCAGTTATCAGCCTTTAGACCCGTTTGCCCTGTTGACGGGTGAGCCTGCGTTGGGCGTTTGGACTTTATCGGTAGAAGATTTTGTGCCGGAAGATGGCGGAAGTTTGAACGCCTGGTCATTAGAAGTATGCGCAGTGCGCGCCAAAGTTGCCAGCGTTTTTGCAGATGCCAATGCTTATGAAATTTGTGCCAACGAAGGTTTAGAGTTCGATATTTATCTCGGTGAAGGTTTTACCAATAATATTAGTTTATCAGCAGAAGGCAATCCTAGCGGCTCTATAGTTAGCTTTAGCAAAAGCCCAGCCGCTCCCGGCGATACCGTGAAAGTGACTTTGAGTAATTTAAGTGGCGAAGGTAATTTCAATTTAATCATTACCGCTTCTGATGGCAAAGACACTGCCACTACTACGGTGCAGCTCGCTGCATCCAATGTACCGCAAGGTTTTAAACCGCTTTTTCCGTTTAATAATGCGACCAATATTCCTTTAAGTACTTCTTTAGAATGGGAGTCTATTGCTGGTATTAATTCATACATCATTACCGTTTATAAAGTACCTGGCACCCTCTTACTTAAGGATACAGTTTCTACTACCTCTTATTTTTTAAACAATTTAGAGCTAAGCGCTACTTATGAATGGCAAATACAAGCCATCAACGAATGTGGACTTGGCACTTCTGATAAGTTTAAATTTTCGACCATTCCGAATTTGAGCTTTAGCGTGACGCCGTTTAATGTCAATGCCTGCCCAACAGACAAGCCGAGTTTCAATATCAATATTGGTGCGGGTTTTGGCTCACCTTCCTCGGTAAGTTACACCGTCGTCCCAACGGCAACGCTTCCACTCACTTTCAGCATGGATCCTAATAATGTGCCTGCTGGTACAACGATCAAAGCTACTTTGGGTGATTTGAGTAATGTGCCTCGCCAGGAATACACGATTACGTTCCGCGTCAGTGATGGTACTTATTCCAGCGAGGACGATGTTATATTCCGGTTGCGCGGGGTACCGACTGTGCCAATATTGCAGGCCCCAACGGATGGTATAAGTTCCGTTGAACAATCACCTGTACTCAAATGGAAATCTGCTGTTGACGCCACTCGTTATCGCGTAGAAATCGCTACCGATGATCGGTTTACCAATATCGTGCGCAATGCTGTGGTGACGGACACCGTTTACACCACTAATCCATCCCTGGGCGGTGGTACTTTCTATTGGCGTGTCACATCGCTCAACGATTGCGGCTTTTCGACTTCCGGGGTTTTCGACTTTTTTATACAAGCCGCCGGTGTACATGAATGGCAAGGGCAAGAGGTTACTTTCTTACCCAATCCGACAAGCGGGCAAGTGAATATTGTATTTGCGCAAGCCGTAACAGGTGATGTAAATGTCGAAATCTTTGCTGCAAACGGACAATTCTTAAAACGCGTTGCCATGAATGCTTCTGTTTTAAGCCACGCATTGGATTTGAGCAATTATCCGAATGGATTATACCTGATCCGGCTCATCAATGGCAATGCGGCTTTGACCGAACGGATTTTGGTGCAGAAATGATGCAAAGTCATCTGATGACTTAAAGTCACCAGGTGACTTTTTCAACTTTTATTACCTTTGCGGTAAACCTAATCTGTAATGATCATCAAAGCCAACGATCCAAAGCTGCGATCCTGGGTAAATATTCCTCCCAATAGCGATTTCCCGATACAAAATTTACCTTTTGGCATTTTTAAAACGCCTGGCTTGACTCCACGTATCGGTGTGGCGATTGGCGACGAAGTGGCTGATTTACAAGTATTGGCGGAGCATGGCTTTTTCGATGATTTGGAAATAGATAGAAAGGTCTTTGGGCAAGCATATTTGAACGATTTTATAGCCCTCGGCAAAACCAAAACCCGCGCGGTACGCAATCGCCTTTCGGAAATTTTAGATTCTGACCTGGAAGAGTGGGACGCCAGTGAATTAGTGCCTTATTTTTTGCATCCGCAAAGCAAAGTGCAAATGCTCCTGCCTGTGAAAATTGGCGATTACACCGATTTTTATTCCAGTTTGGAACACGCCAGCAACGTCGGTTCAATGTTCAGAGACCCAGCAAATCCATTGCTACCTAATTGGAGGTACTTGCCATTAGCATATCACGGTCGTGCTTCCTCGATTGTCGTGTCGGGTACGCCTATTCATCGGCCCAAAGGACAGACGATGCCGCAAGGTGCGCAATCGCCTGTGTTTGGTCCAACGCAATCCCTGGATTTTGAATTGGAAATGGCATTTATTATAGGAAAATCAACTCATTTGGGACAATCTATTACGACCGATAAAGCCGAAGATTATATTTTTGGCATGGTGCTGTTCAACGATTGGTCGGCGCGCGACATTCAAAGCTGGGAATACCAACCATTGGGGCCTTTTTTGAGTAAAAACTTCGCCTCTACCATCTCGCCCTGGGTAGTCCCTTTGGATGCCTTAGAACCTTTCCGAACAGAAACGCCAATGCAAGCGCCAACGGTACTGCCTTATTTGCAATTTACAGGAAAGAAGAGTTTTGATATCAATTTGGAAGTTGTTTTACAAACCGAGACGAGTTTGCAAGAAACATTATGTCGTTCCAATTTCAAATATATGTATTGGAATATGGCTCAGCAATTAGCACATCACACCGTCAACGGCTGCAATGTCAATATAGGCGACCTGATGGGATCTGGCACGATCAGTGGCCCGACGCCTGATAGCTTTGGCTCCATGCTGGAGTTGACCTGGCGCGGCACAAAGCCAGTTGCTTTGCCCGATGGTTCGCAACGAAAATTTATTCACGACGGCGACACTATTATTTTAAGGGGTTGGGGCGAACGAGATGGCGTTCGGATTGGCTTTGGCGAAGCCTCTGGCAAAATTTTTTTAGCAAAATAAAATGATTTTTTTCAAATTTATTTTCCAATACGGAAACGAATTGCTCGTATTTTGGTGTTGTATTGGCGTATTTTAAACAAGTCAAAAATAAAGGAATCGTATAAGGGAAACTTAATACTTTGAGCATTCTTTGTGTGGTTTCAAAAAAAGAACAAAACGATTAACTTTACCCAAATTCAGTTTATGAAACAATCCTCCATCGCCCATTCCCTCCTTTTTCTGTTTATAATCTTGTTGTTGAGTTGTCAGAATGACCCCAAAAGCGATAAGAATGACCAAGCTGTATCCCAGGAACAACTCAACGTCGATACCAATGAAAATGCCAATAAGCCAGGAACGCCGGGCATTGCAGAGGATTATACCAATACGAATCGAGTGATATGGCAAAAGCCAGATATGATTATCGATTTGCTCGGTGATGTGAGTAACAAAACCGTTGCAGACATTGGCGCGGGAACCGGTTTTTTTGCCTTGCGTATTACTCCAAAAGCCAAAAAGGTTATTGCCATTGATATTGATGAGCGTTTTGTGGAATATCTTGACAGTGTAAAGCAATTGGAGTTACCTGAAAATCTACAACCTAAGCTTGAGGCACGCCTCGCCGACCCCAATGATCCTCATTTGCAAGCCGAAGAGGCAGATGCAGTTATCATCGTGAATACCTTTATGTATATCGAAAACAAGGTAGAATATCTGAAAATACTGCAAAAAGGGATGTCCAAAGGTGGGAAATTAGTAATCGTAGATTTTAAGAAAAAACGCTCGCCGCTGGGGCCGCCCTCTGAAATTCGGATGCCGATTCACGTGGTGGAAGAAGCTTTGTACGAAGCGGGTTATCGCAATATCGAAACCAACGATACAGCGCTTGATTATCAGTACATTGTGACTGCGCAAAAATAATTATGCTTTCGATAATTCTATCACTGCTACCTCCGGTAGAATCCCTACCCGGCCCGGGTAGCCGATAAAGCCCAATCCGCGATTGACGTATATAAATTGCTCACCTTTGCGGTAGAGCCCTGCCCATTGTTTATAAAGGTATTGAATAGGACTCCATTTCACCATTCCAGGAATTTCGACCCCAAACTGACAACCATGCGTATGCCCTGAAAAAGTGAGCGCAATATCCTGAAACCTTTGATTTACCTGAGCATCCCAATGCGAAGGATCGTGCGATAACAGTATTTTTAATCCTCCATTTTCAATACCAAAACAAGCTTTTTCCAAATCGCCATGCTTCGGGAAACGCGATAAAGCAGAATAATTTTCAACGCCGATGATCGCCAATTCCTGCCCATTAATACTCAATTTTTCATGCTCATTCATCAGCAAGCGCCACCCCAGGGTTTTATGAATTTGAATCATCTTTTCCAGGTTCTGTTGCTTCGCTTCATGGCTCGGCCATTCCACATAATCCCCATAATCATGATTGCCCAATACAGAGAAGACGCCATATTTTGCGCGGATTTTGTCAAATACATCCATAAAATCAGCCA
>JANRME010000075.1:0-2694 GCA_033761835.1 Saprospiraceae bacterium | reverse complement strand
GAGCGCGCCAAGCTGGAACAAATCGTCGGCACGCTGGATCGCATTCGCGCCGGGCTGCGTGACGCCACGGAACTGCTCGACATGGCGGTCGAAGAAAACGACGAAGGCACCGCGCACGGGGTCGAGCGCGATTTGCTCGGCGTTGCATCCCTGCGCTAAAAGCATCCATATAATCCAATGTTTTAGCTACTTTTAAGTCCTCTGCATACGGCGCCATGCGAATCAATTGGCAATAAAGATGATCGGGTTTTGTTTCTTGGATTATTTTTAGAATAAAGCGTTTTAAATAAGGTGAATAAAAGTAAGCGACTTGTAAAGGTAATGCTTGAATAAAGCCTCTAATTAAATTGAATATAATGCGCCATTTAGGTAACTTACATGAATAAATATGCCTGCAAAACTGCTGCATATGCATTAAATGTGTTCCCTCTACCGCTTGTTCATACAATGCAATGAGTGTAATATCATGTTCTGAACTAAGTTCCTTGATTTGATGATAAATCCGAAGTTTGTCCCCTTTTTCCAATGGGTAAGGGAATCGAGATGTCAGGATGACTATTTTCACTTGCTGTTATCTGTTGCCAGTCAAGCACTTGCAGATGAAAGCATTGGCGTTTGCCAAAGTGGCAAATAAGGTTTGATGCCAAAGCGCTCTTCGAACAGTTGACTGTATGTTTGCAGCAAATTTATAGCGATTTCTCGATTATCATAATGCTGAAAAGCAAAGGCGCGCGCACGATGACTGATTTGGTGCAATAGCAGTGGATTCTCTAGACACCGCGCGATCACATTAACAAAATCATCAGGCGTATCGGCAATCACAACTTCTTTTTGATGTTGCGCGTGAATGCCTTCTAATCCGAGGCTGGTGGTGAGTACTACGCGCCCCAAGGCCATGCCTTCCAAGATTTTCACACGCATACCGCTACCGGAAAACAAGGGCACGATCATCATCGTATGGTTATTGATAAAAGCAGCCGCATTAGGCACTTCGCCATGTACCATGATGTTTGGAATGCGCAATTGTTTGATCCAATCGGGCGTATTGCGTCCGGCAATATGAAATTTTAAAGCGGGAAAGCGCCGATTTAATTCAGTCCAAACATTGTCCAAAAACCATTTTAACCCTTCCTGATTAGGCATCCAGTCGAGTGAGCCAATAAAACCAAGGGAAAGCTCATTTTTGAAACTACGATAATCCGGCTTATAATCATTAGCATTAATACCAATGGGTGTGACGACAGCTTTGCCTTTGTAGCCCAATTTGCGATAAGCAGCAAGGTCGCGCTCAGAAATGGGAAGTAAAATATCGTATTGAGAAAACTGTCGTATTTCGTAGTGTTTCAGTTTTTTGGTTAAGTGTTGTAGATACCACTTTTTCGGCAAGAATTTGGTATTTTCTGTAATACGTTCCCAGATTTCATGCTCCACATTGTGCGCACGCATAGCGATAATTGCATCCGAATATTGGCGAATCAATGGTATATAAGGCGCGAGGTATAAGGTTTCTAATTGAATCAAATCAAATTGTTGCGTTTGCAACAAAGCAATCAATTTATGCCGAAAAGCGGCTGATTCAAAGCGAGTTACATGATAAGAATTTTTAGAGAAAAGGTTAAAGAAAGCATCCAGCGGCTTCACTCTGTTGTCCAACGGTGTTGTGTGAATCTCGGCATAATGATTGAAATGCTCCGGTAATCGGCGCAAGTCGAAGTAGTGTTTGCTGGTGTTCATTGCCAGGAGCGTTATCTCACAGCCCAACTCGTGGAAGGATTTGCTCAAGCTATTCACTGCGATGGATTCACCGTCTTTTAGGGGGTAAGGAAATTTTTTACAGAGTTGAAGTATTTTCATAGGGCCGGATTAATGTATTTTTAAGTGTTTTTGGGATGAAAATCTGTTATTTGTTATCATGGAAGATGTATCTGATAACAGTTAGCCAATAACATTTTCCAAAAGTACGAAGAAGAATGCAAAAATGGTTTTAAAATTTGTCGCCATTTTTACAAAAATGTCTTACTATATCAGTGAAATAAAGATAGTTGTTTGAATATAAAGGAGATAGAAAAGGGGATAATTTTTTCAAAAAACAACCTCATCATCGCTACGCCATGGAGGAGAAACGATACAAATGAATCGTAAATTGTGTTCGCTGGTATTTTCTATGAACTGTTCTGCACCCGCAGGAATAAAAATTAAATCGCCATTCCTGACTATTTGGGTCTCCTGATCAATATGCATAAGTCCCTCTCCTTCAAGGATGATATAGAGTTCGGAGCTATTATTTAAAGTATGTGGCAAAGAGGCATTTCCAGGTTCTACCTCAGCAAAAGCCACGCTGTAAGCGATTTCCACGCTATCGTTCTTGGGATGCAGCCATTCGCGGATGATCGTTTTATCTCCGGCGATGAAGGATTCGATTTGGGAAAGGGATTTTATTAGCATAATTTATGGAGGTCAGAACAGAGAAGTTAGATTTAGTCCTATTCTGACCTCTCACCTCTCTGTTCTTATCATTATTGATTTACAAAAATATTATTCTCAGCATTCAAATCCGCCAAACGATGGCTGGGATCAATTTCCACTTTTGAAATATCGCTCAAAGGCTTACTAATATTGAATTCATACGTTGGGCTTACCCACATCCAATCCGGCAAGGTACTGTACTTCAAATCCTTGTTTTCTTGTGGTTTG
>JANRME010000074.1:0-14966 GCA_033761835.1 Saprospiraceae bacterium | reverse complement strand
ATGGTTTTGACCGTGTCAGATTGACCGATTTGCAAGACCCTGAATTTGAAGTGACTTCTGAGTTTTTGGTTTACCCGAATCCAACTACTCGTACGGTTTATTTCAATAAAGTAGTGGATGTAGCTATTTATGATGCCAATGGTCGTCGTGTGCGTGTAGAACGCAATACCAGCGAACTTGATGTATCTAACCTCACTACTGGTATGTATTTCATCCAAACTTCTGAAGGTCAAATTCAGAAATTGGTGATTCAATAATTTCTTTAGATGCCGGATGCCAGGTTTTCAGGTCACTGAAGTCTGGTATCTGGCATCTTCCTATTTGGTATCCAAAAAAGTTATATGAAAAAACTACTTTGGGGCGCTTATTTCCTCGGCTTTCTATTTATCAGCAGCCAATTTCTCAGTTTTACCAAAAGAACCGCCAGCGCCGAAGCTGCATTGGAAGCTGCTACGCAAGAATTCCACCAAGGTTTGGAGCACTTGTCAACGCTGGTTACTGATTATCAAAAACATGCCGAACGCTTGAGTGAAAATCCCAAAACCGTACAAGACCTACGCACCGTGCATTTGACAACGCGCTGGGCTTTCAAAAAAATAGAATTCCTGCTCGAATACAACGACCGCGAATCGGTGAAAAAATTCCTCAACGGCCCGCCTTTGCCTTCGCTCTATACAGCTGTGCCTTGGATCGAAATTATTGAACCAACTGGTTTGCAAATGCTGGATGAATTGGTATTGGCTGAAAATCCTTTGGAAAGTAAAGATGAAATATTGAAACACACGGCGCAATTAAAAGAAAATTACAGCAAGATTTATACGTATCAGAAAAACGTTCGCTTGCAGCACCGCTTTATTTTTGAAGCTACTCGCTTTGAATTGATTCGAATCTTTACGTTGGGTGTCACCGGTTTTGATACGCCAGGCGGCTCTGAGCAAGCCATCGAAGAAGCTTATACTGCGCTCAATGGTACTTACCGGGCATTGCAAGGCTATTTCCCTTTGCTGCAAAATAAAGCCCTTGACAGCGAATTGCGCCAGACTTATAATAATGCGCTCACTTTTTTGAAAAATAACAAGGATTTTGAAAGCTTCGACCGACTCACCTTTTTGAAAAAGTACATCAATCCTTTGTACAAATTGGTCTTAGAAGCTCAATTGGCTTTGAATATCGAAACCGAAGACGATGTCAACAATCTACCCACAGCCCTTAACTATAAAACAACCAATATTTTTGCTGATAATTTACTGAATATCAGCTATTTTTCCAAAATAAACCCGAATCATTTTACACAAAAACGAATCGAACTGGGGCGTACGCTCTTTTTCGACCCGATCCTTTCTTCCAACAACGAGCGCGCCTGCGCCTCCTGCCATCACCCTGACAAAGCCTTCACCGATGGGCTGCCTAAAAGCCTCGCTATCAATGGACAGGGTACGATCCAACGCAATGCCCCGACGCTTATCAACGCGGTTTTTTCGGAGCGCTTTTTCTACGATATGCGCGAGCCCAAGCTTGAGCGACAGATCAAGCACGTGGTCATGGATCACAACGAATTCAATACCGATTTCCTTACCATTATTGAAAAATTACAACAAAGCGACGAATACCGCCAGCTTTTCGCAGCGGCTTATGCAGAGCAAGGGCAATACCAACTCTCTAAATGGTCGGTTTCAGATGCTTTGGCCTGTTATGTGGCTTCGCTCACAAGCTTTAATAGTCCGTTCGATCAATACGTTCGCGATGAAACGCAAAAAATAGATCCCGCCGTGGCGCGTGGCTTCAATTTGTTTATGGGCAAAGCTGCTTGTGGCACTTGTCACTTCGCACCTACCTTCAATGGCACCGTACCACCTTATTTTCAGGAAACCGAATCGGAGGTATTGGGTGTCCCCATTTCCAAAGATACGATCCATCCACAACTCGATTCTGACCTTGGCCGCTACGCCAGCGCTCGCCCGCACGACGAAGCGCCTTTCTACGTACATTCTTTCAAGACCGTGACTGTGCGCAATGCCGCGATCACCGCGCCTTATATGCACAACGGCGTGTACGATACGCTCGAAGAAGTCGTAGATTTTTATAATAAAGGCGGCGGGCAAGGCTTGGGTCTCGTATTGGAATATCAAACTTTGCCTTTTGACAACCTCAGCCTGAACCAGAATGAAATCAAGGATTTGGTAAAATTTATGGAAGCCCTCAGCGATACCACCGGCTTGACCAGGAAACCTGAAAAATTGCCTGTTTTTGAAAACAAGCCCGAATGGAACAAGCGGCAGATAGGCGGGATTTATTAGTGGGGTCTGGCGCAGTTCAAAAGTGTGCCAAACCTTTCTACTTTTAAATTAACGATAATTTAATCTCGCGGCTTTCCATAAAACTCTACTTTTAGCGCTTGTCAAATCTTATTTGTGAATATGAAAGTGCGATTCATCTTTTTGATATTCAGTGCTTTATTCTTTCTTTTTGCATGCAGTCAAAATAATTCCAGTTCTGATATTACGGCCTCCGGCGAGGAGCTTTCCAAAGTTTATTGCGTCGCTTGCCATCAATATCCTTCGCCCGATTTGCTCGATAAGGCTACCTGGCGCGACTATGTGCTACCGCGCATGGGCTACCTCATGGGCGTCTATGCGGATACCACCATCCGAAAAGAATTATTAGCCGAAGTCACAGGCGGCAGCATTCTTGAACAAGCCAATATCTTTCCTGAAAAGCCGAATATTGACACCGCCATTCTCAACAAAATCAACGCTTTCTATCTTGCAAATGCGCCGGAACAGTTGACCTTACCTGTTTACCAAAAGCCCCAAATGGGCCTGAAACATTTCAAAGTGCGCATTCCCAGCTATCGCCTCTCTCCACCCAGTACCACTTTGGTGAAATTCAGCGCCAGCGGTGGTTTTTATATCGGCGATGCCAATACCAAAGGTTTGTATCAATTTGATCAGAAGCTGAATTTACAAAAAGCTGCCAGCCTTAAAGAAGCACCCGTTTGGATTCAAGAAATAAGGAATTTTCAATTCGTCACCGTTATGGGTTCTTTCTCACCGACCGATGTGCCCAGTGGTTTGCTCTATAGCTTGTCCGATCAACTCCAAATTATTCTGCCTACTCTACAGCGCCCTGTGCATAGCGAATTGGCTGATTTTAATGGTGATAAAAAGGGCGATATACTCACTTGTGAATTCGCAAAATGGACGGGCGGTCTCGCCTGGTGGGAAAATAAAGGCAATGCCCAATACCAAAAGCATATTCTGCGCAATAAGCCTGGCGCAACCAAGGCCTATGTGCGCGATTTTAATAACGACCAAAAGCCCGATGTCATCGCGCTTTTTGGGCAAGGCGACGAAGGGATTTTTATCTATTATAACGAAGGCAATGGCGTATTTCGCGAAGAGCGTGTCGTTCAGTTTCCTGCTGCTTATGGCTCCAGTTATTTCAATTTAGTAGATTTTGATAAAGATGGCGATGAAGATATTATTTATACTGCCGGTGACAACGCCGACTATCCGCCTGTGATGAAGCCCTATCACGGCATTCGCGTTTTTTTAAATAACGGGAATAACCAATTTACGGAAAGTTTTTTCTACCACCTCAACGGGGCTTATCATGCTACCGCCAGGGACTTCGACAACGACGGTGATCTCGACATTGCGGCTATTTCTTTCTTTCCCGATTATCAAAATGCCCCCGAACAAGGCTTCGTGTATCTTGAAAACCAAGGCAATAATAATTTCCAACCTTTTACCTTCCCTGATGTGACCAAAGGACGCTGGATTGTAATGGATGCAGGCGATGCTGACCAGGATGGCGATATAGATTTAATAATCGGTTCTCTCGCTTTTGAAATCGTACCTGCGAATGATTTGCTGAATCAATGGGTGCAGGAAGGCATACCATTTATACTTTTAGAAAATACGACCAAATAAGGCATACTACTATTAGATTAAACCCAATAAAAAAGTAGTTATGCTTCTAACGGAGCAAGCAAGGAGGTTTTTTATCGCTTCTACTGATCTATAAGCCCTGACGGGCTATTTTTATCCATCACTCACGTTTGTATAATAAGCAAAAATTTGAATGCCCCCGCGTAGCCGGAGGCGTTCCCAGCACTATTGGGAATGTCTCCAGACCTTCTGTGAACGCCCCCAGGCTCTCTGGGGATGCCCCCAGTTCTTCCAGGGACTCCCCCAGTTCCTTCGGGGATGCCCCCAGCACCATTAGGGATGTCTCCAGACCTTCTGTGAATGCCCCCAGGATTTCTGGGGATGCCCCCAGCACTATTAGGGATGTCTCCAGACCTTCTGTGAACGCCCCCAGGCTCTCTGGGGATGCCCCCAGTTCTTCCAGGGACTCCCCCAGTTCCTTCGGGTATGCCCCCAGCACCATTGGGGATGTCTCCAGACCTTCTGTGAACGCCCCCAGTTCCTCCGGGGATGCCCCCAGGCTTTCCGGGGATGTCCCCAACTCCATTGGTGAGCGCAAAAGATTTATTTGTATTGCATCTATTTTTTGTTTATCTTTGCCATATCATTTGGTACAGTGCGTATCATTTCAGTTTAGCAAGTCTAATTTTAACCTTTCTCTGAAATCTTAAAACCATTCTTCGCTACGCTTTCCTGATTCCAATCAAATGGATAGTTTATTTTTTCACTTTAATTTTTTCTAATGAATATTTTTGTAGCAAAATTAAGTTTTCAGACCCAGTCTGAAGATATGCAATCAGCTTTTGAAGCCTACGGAGCAGTAGATTCTGCCAAAGTGATCATGGATCAGTTTTCCGGCAAGTCGAAAGGCTTTGGCTTTGTAGAAATGCCCAACGATGATGAAGCGAAGAACGCCATCAGAGCGCTGAACGACAGCGATCTGGACGGCAACACCATCGTCGTGAAGGAAGCAGAACCGCGTGAAAATCGCAACAGTGGCGGCAACCGCGGCGGCGGTGGCGGCGGAAACTACAACCGTAACAGATACTAATTTTTTTAGTAACGATACTGTAAAAAGACCTCTTTCGATGGGAATCGAGAGGGGTCTTTTGTTTTTGTTTTTGCTTATCGCTAAGTCCCTTCAGAGAATCAGAGGTACCGGCGCTCGTGTACGGGCGACCTTTAGTCGCCCTAACTAACATATCCCATCGGCGGCTGAAGCCCGCCGGTACAAGCTCTCAACGGCAGCGATGTACTGGCGGCTCGTCCCTCGCTCGCCTTGTTCATCGCTGCCGTTCTTACTCCTCTTTGTTCCGCCTCCGGCGCTTTTTAGCTCACCTACTGAACTGAGGGGAACTAGCCAAACGAAAACCGATAAAGTAGTCGCGGAACTCCGGCGTGAAGTTGAAGCGATTCGTGGCGCGGCAGTACTGCGCGCTGCTGCCCCAGCTGCCGCCGCGCAAAACGCGGTTCGTACCCTTAGCAGCGCCTGTAGGGTTCTCTACTACACCCTTCCTATAGCATTCCTGATAGTAGCTGCTACTATACCTGTCAGCACACCATTCCCATACATTACCGCTCATATCGTGAATACCGAGTTCGTTGGCTTTTTTCTCGCCTACGGGATGCGTTTTGCTATTGGAATTGCCGTTATACCAACCCACTTCATCCAAATTATTACTACCGACGTACTGGTAGCCTTTGCTCTGATTGCCACCGCGCGCGGCGTACTCCCACTCTGCTTCGCTGGGCAGGCGGTAATGCTTACCACTTTGCTCCGAGAGCCATTGAGCGTAAGCATTGGCGTCATGCCAATTTATATATATGACAGGGCGTTTGCCGCGTCCCCAATCTTTGTCTTCGTTTTTTTTTCGTTTGGTTGCATCGCAAAAGGCATCGTACTCGTCAAAAGTGACCGGGTATTTTCCGATATAAAAATCACTAAGAGCGACTTCATGAACGGGTTTCTCATTATCATAATCATTGCTGCCCATTTGGAAAGTGCCGCCTTGCACGAAGACCATTTCGGGTTCAAGCCCCCCGCCCTCCAAGGGGGAGGGTTCGGGCAGAATAATGGCGGGTTCTTCCGGTATGATGATTTTTGGAGGAGGGGTTTTTGTTTCTTTGGGTGGCGTTTTAGCTTTTATCTTTTGATGTGCTTCTGCCACATACTTACCACCTTCGTCTTCAAATCTATCAAGATAATCCCAATAAGCGCTAAGAGTATCCTTACGCAAGGCTTCTTTCCAGGTGGCTTCGTCTTCCAACTCTTGAAGGTGCTTTTTTGCTTCTGTATTGTACTTACCTCTGCGGTATTGATGCAAATAATCGTTGTAAGCAGCTACATCATTTTGCTTGCAGGCGTAGCGCCAAAGCGCTTCTTCGGCGTGCGGGCTGTCGGGGTGCTGTTGCCAAAAGGCGTGATAAGCATCGGCGGTGTCGGTGGCTTGGGTAGTCGCCCAAAGCTGGGCTTCGTTTTTTCTCTGAAAAAACACATATAAGCCTCCCTGATGGTATTCTTCATCAAAAGCCTCTGAGAGCGGTTTTTGGTAAATTTTCTTTTTAGCCAATTCGGAAATAATATAATCTCCCAGCGCTCTGGCGCTCAGGTCTCCATTATGGGAACGCAATTTTTTCAATAGGGCATCCGCGAAGGGGCTGTGACCACCTTTAGCGCCGTCCAGTACTTCCTGTTTGCTGCCGGAGGTAATGACCCAACGGGAAGCATCTTGGTAGCGTTGCACCAAAGCTTCTGGGGCGTAATCATCCGAGCTATTTTTAACAGCAAAAGTGCCAGAGAAGCAGGAATCGCATATGATGAGGGTATGGCGGGTGCGAATTTCACGAAGATAACGCTTGAGGGTATCGTTGGCAATGTACTTGGCGCGGCTCTCCGCATCGAAAGGAATCCAGTAGCCTTCTTTTAAGCGTCCGTGGTAATCACCATGCCCGGAATAATAGACAATTAGATTGTCGTGCTCTTTAACCTTGTCAAATAAATCCTCAAAAGCCTCGTAAATATGATCAGCTGTAGCTTCTTCATCAAAAAGTGGAATGATATGCTGTTCCTCTAAATTGTATCGCTCGGTAAGCACTTGAATAAAAGTTTGCACATCGCGCACGCAGTTGTTAAGTGGCTTGTGTTGATATTTATCAATGGCAATAGCCAGCAGCCAGTTGACGCCATTGGGCGAATTGGTTTGAAATGATGGAATGTTGGCGCGGCCGGCTTTGCTGTCTTGGGGCATCTTTTCTTCGTTCAAGATCTCTGGGTTTGAGGTTTTAACTTATGAACTTTCAAAAATAAAGAAAAGTATGCAAATAAAAACCGCCTGATGAATAGGAATCCACCAGGCGGCTGTGTTTGTGCTACTTATTTATTCACCGAATGACATTCGGCGCTACTAATCTACATTATCGTGCAAATAAGAATTGCCTTCGCGGAACTGCGGTTCGTCGTCATCGCCAATCGTCCATTTGGAGTAGGCGTGCTCGGCGGAATGCGGCACGTCGTCCAATTTCACGCTGCGGCGCAGGTACGCGGGTTCGTTCTCTAATTCTATTACATTCTGCGGATTGCTGAGTTTCACGCGGTTGTTGCGCAGTTTCTCGCGGCGCTGTGCTTCCTGCTCCTGCTGCTTGCGGCGCTCTTCGTCGCGCTTTTCCTTGTCCTCATCGCTGATGTAAGGTTCGTCGTAAGAGTAACTATTGCGGTGGATTTTGCGAATCGAAGCCGAAAGGTCGTCAAACTCAAAAGTTTTGGCGTTTTTTGGCTCTTCCTCATCAAAACCGATGTCCTTCAGGTGGTTGTTTTTTTTAATATCCGCCTGTCTTTTTTGTTCTTCATCATCCAAGGAAACCACGATGCGATCGCTTTTGGGTTCTCGCTCCAAATTGGGCGTGTGATGACGCTCGAAGCCAGTAGCAATCACGGTCACGCTGATTTTATCGCCGAGACTTTCGTCGTAGCAATTACCCCAGATCAAATCGGTGCCAAAGCCTGCTTCTTCCTGTACGAATTCGGTGATTTCAAAGATTTCATCCATGGTCACTTCTTTAGAACCCGAAGTGATATTCAACAGGATATGCTTCGCACCGCGAATATTATTGTCTTCGAGCAATGGCGAGTGCAATGCTTCGTCCACTGCCTTTTTGGCGCGGTCGTCGCCAGCAGCCGAAGCCGTACCCATGATGGCTACACCAGAGTTACGCATGACGGTATTCACATCTTCAAAGTCCACATTGACGTAGCCCGGCACGGTGATGATTTCTGCAATGCCCTTGGCCGCAGTGGTCAAGATATTATCCGCCTGTCCGAATGCATCGGAAACAGAGAGGTTGCCAAAGATTTGGCGCAATTTATCATTGGAAATGACGATGAGCGTATCTACGTGCTTTTTGAGTTCTGCAAGTCCATCGAAGCCTTGAGAAATACGACGACGGCCTTCAAAACCGAAAGGTAAAGTAACAATCGCCACTGTCAGGATGTCCATTTCCTGGGCCGTTTTGGCAATGATCGGCGCAGCGCCTGTACCCGTACCACCGCCCATACCGGCCGTGATAAAGAGCATTTTGCAATTATTCTCCAAATAGCGGCGCACTTCCTCGATGGATTCTTCGCAGGCCATTTTACCAATGGTTGGCTTGGAGCCAGCGCCCCGACCTTCTGTGAGATTGGGACCGAGTTGGATTTTAGTTGGCACAGGGCTAATGTCCATCGCCTGGTGGTCGGTATTGCAAATAGCAAAATCCACGCCTACAATACCCTCTTTGAACATATGCGTCACCGCGTTGCTCCCGCCTCCGCCTACGCCAATTACTTTGATAATCGGACTTTCGTCTTTTGGCAAATCGAATAACATACTGCTTGTTTTTTGGATAGAGGACATTGCCGTTAGGTGCTTTCCTCTGAGATTATAAAATTAGTATCAGTTTTCTCTGAGATGCCAGATACCAGATTTTTAGATCCCAGACAAATGCTTTATTAAAGTCTGGCATCTGGCATCTTTTAATCTGGTATCTTAGAATGAAGAGTCTGGTTCTGCTTCAAACCATTCTTTGGTTTTCTTGAAGATATTCTCCAACCAACGACCCGAAACATCCTCTTCTTCTACTTTTTCTTCCTTTTTCGTTGTATCCACTTTCACTTTGCCTTTTTCCACATCCTCGATGCCTTTCATTAGCAAACCAATAGCGGTAGAATAGACCGGGCTACTGAGTTGCGATTGGTAGCCATGCCCCAAATGCTCGATGGGTATGCCAATACGCGTGGTCATGCCCGTATGAAATTCTGAAAGCTTGTCGATATGATTGAGCAAAGCGCCGCCGCCGGTGAGTACGATACCACCAATGAGCTTGCGCTCATAGCCAGAGCGACGTACTTCCCAAAGCACATAATCAAGGATTTCCTCTACGCGCGCTTGTATGATACGGGCGAGGTTCTTTTCAGAAATCTCTTTCGCATCGCGGCCTTTCAAGCCCGGAATGGTGATAATGCGATTGTCATATACCTCATCCGCTAAAGCCGAACCAAATTTCACTTTCAATCTTTCTGCCTGCGGGGCCATCACACTGCAACCTTCCTTGATGTCTTTTGTAATGACATTGCCACCGAAAGGAATGACCGCCGTGTGGCGAATAATGCCATCCTGGAAAATGGTAATGTCGGTTGTACCGCCGCCAATGTCCACCAAGGCTACGCCTGCTTCTTTTTCTTCTTCACTGAGCACCGCCGTAGCCGAAGCAATCGGCTCCAAGGTCATATTGGCAACCTTCAATCCTGCGCGTTCTACGCAACGATGGATATTATTAGAAGCTGTAATCTGACCTGTGATGATATGAAAATTTGCTTCCAAACGAATGCCCGACATACCAATGGGATCAAGGATTCCTTGCTCGCTGTCCACTGTAAATTCTTGTGGAATGACGTGCAAAATCTTGTCGCCCGGTGGCAGCACCAATTTGTACATATCGCTGATGAGCTTATCGATGTCGCGCTGACTAATTTCCGTATGATCGTTGTCGCGCGTGAGTATGCCGCGGTGTTGCAGGCTTTTGATATGCTGCCCCGCAATACCTACGTGTACCGTTTTGAAATCCAAGCCAGAAGCTCGTTTCACAATCGCAATCGCCTCCGAGATCGCATTCACGGTTTTTTCAATATTGGAGACCACGCCGCGCAGCACGCCTTCGCTGTCCACTTTGCCGATGCCCAGTACTTCCAGTTTGCCGTGTTCGTTTTTGCGACCAGCCAAAGCACAGACCTTCGTTGTACCAATGTCCAAGGCAACTACTACATCCGATTTTAAAGCATTCGTTTCACTCATAATGTTTCAATTTGTAAGCCCTATCGGCTTGAATATATATTTGAAATTTTAGGATTATTTTTTTGAGTAGAGGGATAAAGGTAGAGGGTAGAAGGACTTGTCTCTATACCTTTATCTCTCTACTCTATACCTTCTACCCTTCACCTTTTTTCACAAACCACCTGCCCCTTAAATCTTACATCAATCGTCCGATACTTTTGCCAACCTTCATATGGCATTCCTTCTTGGTAAAATATTTTTAAATTTTCTAATTTTTCATCTGTATTTGAAAGCCTGCCAAACAAGATTTTCTGATCGCCGACTTTTGGAATTAAAGTAAATTCCCCCGTATTGCTCACATAAACCTGTTCGATCAATGCTTGATAAAATTCATCTTCCAAAATCTTATTTGCCAATAAAAACAGGTCTTTCAGGCGATGGCGCTTGCGCAACAAAAACTCAGGGTCGTGCGGCGGAATATTGCCAGTAGCCGTGAGTACCCGCGCTGCAAAGTGCCGCGATAAAGGCATTTTATTGCCATCTTTATCCAAATAATAATTTAGTCCATTATTATCAATAATACGTAATATCGGCTCGCGTTGTGTAATATTTACCCTCAAAATGCTTTGCGCCGTAATAAAAACATCCGCATTTATTACAAATGGGTCTTCTTCCAAAATCCGTTCCACACGCGCCACATCAACCGCGCTCAAAGGCAAACCCCTCATCTGCGTACCAAATCCGCGTTCAATTGTAACCAGCACATCTTCAGGTTTGATAAGCATTTTGTTATCTTCCAATGGTTCGATTTCTACCCTTACATCTTCAATAATACTCGACTCCCGCCTGCCCACCGACGATACCACGATCGCTATGGAAAAGACGATTGCCAATATCCAGGAGCCACGCTTGAGTGTAATATTTAAATCTTGTTTATTCACATTTTTAAAGTTTTGCTTTATCAAGTTTATGGAGTTTAGAAAGTTGAGAAGGTTAAGTTCCCTAAGTATTCAGCGCTTCTATGCTCCATTCATTTAGTAATTCAAGCGATCCCAAACTAAACCTTCTCCACCCTCTCAACGCTCAAGTAACATCTTACGAATCGGCTCCACCAGCGTATCAATATCACCAGCGCCTATCGTCATTAATACCTGAATATCATGTTTTTCTAATTCATTTAATAAATTCGCTTTTGTTATCAATTTTTTATTCAGATTTTTCATTTTATTAAAAATAATCTCCGAACTCACCCCCGGAATCGGTAATTCCCGCGCCGGGTAAATGTCCATCAATAAAATTTCATCCAATCCATCCAACGCTTCCGCAAAGCCATCCACAAAGTCGCGCGTGCGCGTGTACAAATGCGGCTGGAAAATGCCCGTCACCTTTCGGTTTGGGAATAATTGCTTTGCCGCGCCAATCGCTGCTTTCAACTCGGTCGGGTGATGCCCGTAATCGTCAATATACACCGTCTTTTCGGTGCGAACGATCAACTCAAAACGCCGCTTGATGCCTTGGAAGCTCAATAATCCTGCGCGAATCGCTTCTGGTGTAACGCCTACCTGCAAAGCAATCGAAATCGCGGCGGTAGCATTCTCTACATTATGGCGTCCTGGCATCGGAAATTGCAGATTATCAATGGTTTGCGTTGGATTTTTGTAATCAAATACAAAATAACCATCTTCCACCCTCAGGTTTTCCGCGCGATAATCACCGCCCTCCACACCGTAGCTACGCACTTTTGTTTTGTCAAAATATTGCATCCAGCTGTGCTGCACGTACAAAGTCCCCGTCACTTGTTTGGCGAAAGCCAGATAGCCAGTGTCATGCACCGAATCCGCGTCGCCGTAAATATCCAAATGGTCAGGATCCATGCTACTGATGACTGCAATCTCAGGATGCAAGCGCAAAAACGAACGGTCATATTCATCTGCTTCCGCCACCACCCAATCGCTTTGTCCGTTGACAAAATTCGACTGAAAATTCTGCGCGATTCCACCCAAAAAGGCCGCGGCGTCTACACCTCCAACCCTCAGCAAATGTGCTGTGAGTGAGGAAGTTGTGGTTTTTCCATGCGTTCCCGCCAAAGCGATGCAACGTCGGTTTTGACTAATGATGCCGAGTACTTCCGAGCGTTTTTTTACGGGGATATTATTTTTCAAAAAGTACTGCAATTCCGCGTGCTCCTTTGGCACAGCGGGCGTCCATACGACCAGGTCAACACTGTTTGGAATTTTGGACACATCCTCGTCGTAATGGATTTGCATTCCTTCTTCGACCAACTTTTTGGTCAATGTTGTTTCTGTTTTATCATAACCGTATACTTCTGCGCCCAAGCCTTTGAAATAGCGAGCCAGCGCGCTCATGCCGATTCCTCCGATGCCAATGAAATACACTATATTCAGTTTATCAATATTCATTTTTCTGGTTTCTCGTTTTTGGTTTTCGGTTTTAGCTGCAAGCATCAAGCTTTTGGGATTAATTTTAATACTTCATCTGCGATTTCTTCGGCTGCATTTGGTTTTGCCAATTCTTTGATATTTGTTGATAATTCTTGTTTCAAATCTTTATTATCCACCAATTCCAAGGTTTTTGCGATCATTTGCGCCTGCGCATCTGAGTCTTTTAATAAAATGGCAGCATTTTTTTGCACCAAAGCCATCGCGTTTTTGGTTTGATGATCTTCTGCTACATTCGGCGAAGGCACCAAAATTGTTGGCAATCCAACCAAGCATAATTCCGACACCGTCAACGCGCCAGCCCTTGCTATTGCTACATCCGCCATTTTATATGCCAAATCCATTCTATCAATAAATGCTTGAATCTTGACATTTGGCAATTTCGCAGTTTCGCAATCTTTGAACTGTTCGTAGTACAAGCTGCCGCATTGCCAAAGCACTTGAATATCAGCACGTTCGCGCAAAGCATCGGTACTCGCAGCCATCGCCTGATTGAGTGTCCGAGCGCCAAGGCTTCCGCCAAAGATGATCAGCGTTTTTTTATTCGCGTCAAGCGCAAAATATTGCAAAGCTTCCTCACGCGTAGCTTGAATGTTCACCAAATCTTTGCGCACCGGATTGCCCGTCAACACGAGCTTTTCTTTCGGAAAATAGCGCTCCATACCACTGTACGCCACACAAATTTTTTGCACTTTTTGCGAAAGCAAGCGATTCGTCGCCCCTGCATAAGAATTTTGCTCCTGAATAAGCGCCGGAACGCCCATGCGCGTTGCCATTTCCAGAAGCGGCCCACTCGCATAGCCACCTACGCCGACTGCTACATCCGGTTTAAAACGTCGAATAATTTGGCGCGCTTTGAGCATGCTACTCAACAGTTTAATCGGAAACAACAGATTTTGCAAAGTCAGCTTTCGCTGAAAACCGCTAATCCACAAGCCTTCGATTTTGTAGCCTGCTTTTGGCACTTTTTCCATTTCCATGCGCCCTTTTGCACCGACAAATAAAATATCCGCGTCAGGATGCTTGGATTTAATGGCATTTGCAATCGCTATCGCCGGAAAAATATGCCCGCCCGTTCCGCCTCCGCTGATGATAATTTTCAAAGTGCGCGGCATTTTATTCTGTTTCTGATTCAAAGAACTTGCTGATACTCAATATAATACCAAATGAAATACAAGTGAACAACAAGGATGTACCACCCATACTAATCATCGGCAATGTCAAACCGGTCACGGGAACCAAATTCACCGATACGGCTATATTCAAAAATGCTTGTATGACAAGCGATAAACTCAATCCCATCGCCAGCATCGCCCCGAAGGCCCGAGAGCTTTTGGTCACGAGTCGCGCTGTACGGAAAAACAATAACACATATAAAATAATAATCACGCTTCCTCCCAAAACGCCGTATTCTTCGCAAATAATGGCGTAGATAAAATCAGAATAAGACGAAGGCAAAAAGTTGCGTTGAATGCTATTACCCGGCCCTTCGCCAAACCAACCACCATTAGCGATAGCGATTTTGGCTTGTTGCGACTGATAACCACCATCGGAAGAAGCATCCATAAACTCCCGCCATCTTGAGACCCAAGTTTCAAAACGGATGATTTCAGGAAAAGCCTCGTGCAGCAAGATCAGCATTGAAAACACACACATCCCCAGCAATAGCAATAACAAAATGTATTTCACCGAAACCCTGCCGATAAACATCATCAAAATACAAGTGCCAAATAGCAGTATCGCGGTGGAAAGATTTGCTGGAGCAATCAATCCGCATACAATCAGAACTGGCACGATAATAGGTAAAAACGCACTATTAAAATCCTTTATATATTCCTGTTTGCTCGAAATAGCTCTTGCCACATAAATGATTAAAGCCAGCTTCGCAAAATCAGACGTTTGAAATGACAATCCTACATAAGGTATTTGAATCCAGCGTCTTGCATCGTTTAGATCGGGTGCAAAGGCAATCGTAAAAAACAACAGCGGGATCGCAATCAATAATAAATACGGCGACCACCGATTGTACTTCATATAATGGGTCAAATGCGCCAGGTACGTCAGTAGCATCCCCACCATCAAAATGATGACGTGCTTGAAAAGCGGAAACTCGGTATTGCCGCCATATTCTTTAAATGCCAGCGTGCCAGTTGAACTGTACACTGCCAGGATCGAAAAAATTGACAAAACGGCAAAGATCGCCCAGATGGCTCGGTCGCCTTTCAATTCTGCGTTTAATCTGGCTACAAATGTTGACATTTTTTGGTGTTATA
>JANRME010000073.1:0-6879 GCA_033761835.1 Saprospiraceae bacterium | reverse complement strand
ACTTGTATTCGCGCTAGGTTAGCTCGATTTCAGCGGCGATCTACCAAATTTTCAAAGAAACTAATTTACCAATGGCATTTATTTTTAATTTTTGTCCACTGGCTTAATTCTCAAGCATCATACATTTTGTAACACAATTCTATCTCGCATTTCAAATTTGGACTAAGCTCTTGGAATGGATTTTTTCAAGAAAATCTTACCAGGAATACAAGGCCCGAATTGCGTTGCACCGTTCCACGCGCCTTCCAGCTTCCAGGGGTTGCCACTCTTTATCAGGGTAAGCACTGCTTGCTTGACGCACCATTCCATCGTATCCACTTTTTTGAAAGCATTCACTTTGGTTTCTCGAAATTGTATTATTTTATTACCCAAAACCTGCCCTTCGAGTTCCATTTCTGCATAATATTTATCAAAATACACAAATGAACGCCCCGTGATTTGGTCGCCTTTTTGAGTAAGATACAATTCCATCCCATATTCCGGCCGAAAACCGCCTTGATCCTGTGTGATCTTGCCACGCCAGCAACCGCTCAAATCAGTATCTTTTTGTGAAAATCCGACCGTCAAAATGCTGCTAAACAAGAATAAGAGTAGAAATCTCATTACAACTTTTTATTAAAGAAACTCCTTTCCGGCGAGGCTGTTGCATTTGAAGAAGAATTTTTTTGAAATATGTAGTCTGGCATCTGACTTCTCTGCGCTCTTCCAAAATAAGAAAGGGCACAACCCCTGAATGAAAAGCCTGGAAAAAACCTTTTAGACCCCTTCTAATTGCTTGGTTTCCAATCTACAAAATGCTTTTCAGGTCGCACCCCTTGATTTCTTTATGATAAAAATGATACGATTATTATCTTTCGGAGCAAAGCTCAGCAGTTTGGGCAAGTTTGTTCAATGAAAATTTTACAATATTAATAAAAACAATTACCATGCCAAAAATGATACACCTAAGGCCTACCTTGATTTTGTTGCTGTTCCTTATTCAATTCGCTTGCAAAAGAGTACCTCCAGGCCAATACGAGGCTACTAAAAGTACCGTAACCGAGCAAGCGATGGTAGTTTCTCCTCATGCTTTGGCGTCTGATATTGGGGTAGAAATTTTGAAAAAAGGCGGAAATGCCGTGGATGCTGCCGTAGCGGTGCAATTTGCAATTGCAGTTTGCTATCCTCGCGCGGGCAATATCGGCGGCGGTGGTTTTATGCTGATTCGCACCAAGGATGGCATAGTTGACGCAATCGATTACCGTGAAAAAGCACCCATGCAAGCTAACCGCAATATGTATTTAGATAGTTTAGAGAATGTTATTGAGAATCTTAGCACCGAAGGGCATCTGGCAGCAGGTGTTCCAGGAGCAGTGGCAGGCTTATTTGCAGCGCATGAAAAATATGGCAAACTGCCAATCAAAGATTTGATTGATCCTGCCATTCAGCTTGCCGCAAAAGGGTTTGCTGTATCTGAAACGGAGGCAAAACGCCTTACTAATTTCCAGGAAGCTTTCAAGAAGCATAACGATACACCCAACCCTTTTATTAAAGAAACTTGGCAAATTGGAGATAAACTTATACAACCGGAATTAGCTAAAACGCTTACACTTATCCGCGACCGCGGCCCTGCGGGCTTCTACGAAGGCGAAACCGCCGATTTTATTGTCAAGGAAATGCAATCGGGCAATGGTATCATTACCCTCGAGGATTTAAAAAATTATAAAGCTGCCTGGCGCAAACCAATTATAGGAAATTATAAAGATTATAAAGTGATTTCGATGCCGCCATCGTCGAGTGGAGGCGTAGCGCTATTGCAAATGCTGGGCATGATCGAAAATTATCCTTTATCTGAAATGGGATTTCATTCTCCTCAAGCGATCCACCTGATGGCAGAAGCGGAGCGCCGCGCTTACGCCGATCGAGCTGAGCATCTGGGCGATAGCGATTTTTACAATGTGCCAATTGATTCTCTTTTGGATGAAGGTTATTTGCAAAGTCGCATGGCTGACTACTCCCCTACTCGTGTTACTTTGAGTGATTCTGTATTAGCAGGAAATTTTAACTTAGTAAAAGAACATTTTGAAACAACGCATACTTCTATCATCGATACCGAAGGCAATGCCGTGGCGGTGACGACTACGCTGAATTCCAATTTTGGCTGCAAAGTTTGGGTTGATGGTGCAGGATTCTTTTTGAATAATGAAATGGACGATTTTAGTGTAAAACCGGGCGTTCCCAATCAATTTGGCTTGGTTGGTGCAGAAGCAAATTCTATTCAACCTGGCAAGCGGATGCTGAGTTCTATGACGCCTACCATCGTTGAGAAAGATGGCAAAGTTTTTATGGTATTGGGTGCCCCGGGCGGCTCGACCATTATTACTGCTGTTTTTCAGGTGTTTGTTAATGTAGCAGAATTTGGAATGAACCTCGAAGAAGCAGTAAACGCTGGGCGATTCCATCATCAATGGTTGCCCGATCAAATTCAGGTGGAAAAAGGCACTTTGGATTCCGTTACTATAAAAACATTAGAAGCGATGGGCCACAAATTCCGGGAAGTCAATTCAATGGCGGTTATCAAAGCGATTCAGCGCCTGCCCGATGGCAAGCTACACGGCGTAGGCGATCAGCGCAATCCTGACGATACGGCACGGGGTTATTAGTAGCGCCGATTGGCAATCAGCGAAGTTGATAAATGGAAAGATTGATTTGTAAAAAACAATTTTCACTTCAATTAAAATCCAATGAAAATGTTCAAATTAAAAATAAGTATCTTTTTATTTAGTTTATTTACTTGTTTTCAAGCTAAAGCTTTACAAGTAGAAGGAAATATATTGAATTTCAGTAATACTGAAGTGGCTATAAATATTTTATTTGGCAGGTTTCATTTGATGATGGATGATATTAAAATCCCTGTTGATAAACAAGGTAGCTTTTCTATTTATTTGGACATAAAGGAAATCCGCTTCGCAGAATTAACGATTGGCGATCATAAATTTCAATTATTTTTAAACCCTGCGTATAAAGAACCTCAGATTATTACATTAAATTATAACGACCCAAAGAATACTTTAAAATTTGAAGGTAGTAGTAAATATGAAAATACGTTTTTGAATAATCGACCTTTTCCGATTTACCATCGAAAAATGGATCAATTAACGCCGCAAGAACGAAAAGCCCCTGTTAAAGTAGATGCCTTTTGCGATGCAGAAGAAGCTATTGAAATGTCGAAACTAAATGAGATCCGAGCATCTATCAGCGAAAGTAGTTACAAGCTATTGGAATCCGAAATCAAAAATTATTATCTAATTATAAAAATTCAGGCGGGACTTTATATAAGTCAGCAAAGTCTTAAAAATTATGAAACCTACTGGCGAGCGCGCAACGACCAACTTGTTTCTCAAATTGAGTGTAATACGAATGCAGTTAATAAATATGCACCTTATTACAATCATCTTATTGCGGTTGTTTATGATCATTGGGAGAAAAAATATTATATCAATTTTGATCGCGATTCTTTATTTTGGTTTGAAAAATTTGATGTAAAAAATAGTATCGAACTAAATGAACTAATGGCAAAAGATAGCTATAATAAACCCTCCTTTGTAATTAGTAAAGAAAATATGGCCTCTTGCCCAGCAGCTCTTGAAAAATTCCTTGCGACCCGTATTCACCGTTCTTTGGCAGATGGTGATTTTGAAAATCTGGCGTGGTTATTTAATGAATTTAAAAAAATGTATACTTATAGTCCGTATTTAGAGGTTTTAGAACCTAAAATGAATAGTATATCATGGTTCGAGGATAATAAAAATAAAGGTTTTGCAAATATTCACTTTTATCCTTTGGATAATACTATCCAATCTCTGGATGAAATTATAAGTCGGACGGAATATAAAGGAAAAGTAATCTTGATTGATATTTGGGGCACCTGGTGCGGGCCGTGTCGAGAAGAATTCTTGTATTTAAAGGATTTGAAAACAAAATTGAAAGATAAAGATGTAGAATATTTATATTTAGCAAATGAAAAAGTAGCGAAATCAGAAGCCTATTGGCAAGAGGTAGCGAAATATTTTAATTTAACGGGTTATCATTTTTACTTGAATGAAGCGGTGCTCCAGGATTTTTGGTCAAAAGTAGAAGAAGTAAAAGGTTATCAAATTTACCCAACTTATATGATTATTAATAAAAATGGTATCATATCTATATCAAAAGCAGCCAAACCAAGCGAAGGTGATAAATTGTATAATCAATTATTGGCAGTACTAAAAGAATAAATCGTTTTTTTATTGCAAGTTTGATAAAAGATTGGCAAGTTTGAAATAAAAATCACCTCGACGATGTCTTTACAATCTATTTTATTCACTATCAGCATTTTGGGCGTGGCGCAAGGCTTGCTACTAGCGCTTTTGATTTATCGAAATTCTAAAGCGCATTCGTTTATCCGAAAGCTCTTATCCCTAATGTTTGTAGCCTGGTCGGTGGCTATGCTGCTTATCACCTTGGTTAACAGCGGTTTAATTCAAGAATATCCGGCATTGCAGGCCGTGGAATACTTATTGGGGTTATTAGTTGGGCCATTCTTGTTGATCTATCTTCGCTTTCAAAAGCAATCTGATCAAAGTCTTTCGCCTATATTATATTTACATTTTTTGCCTGCTATTATATTTTTATTATATTCTATTTATTATTTAATTTTTGAAAATAGGTTGCCTATCAATATCATATGGATTATGTTACATATTCAAATCTATTTGATTTATAATATTTTATATTATTTGCAAGAATATAAGAAAGGTTATGCTCGGTTAAAAGGTGATTGGGCGCCTTTGCTTTTGTTGTTGCTGGCAGTGGTCGGCGCTTCACAGTGGTTGCGTTTCTATTTTTCCAATTACGAATCCCTGGATTTATTGATTCCTTCCGTTGCTTCTGTAAGCTTTTATGGTATCACATTAGTAGGGTTTCAACGATCTAAGTTATTGGAAACCAGCATTAAAGCTACTTTTAGAATGGCTCAAAGTATTTCCCATCAGGATAAAATCGTAATATTGGAAATATTAATGAATGAAGAAAAACTTTTTCAAAAAGCTGATTTGACACTCAATCAAGTGGCAATGCGTTTGCAAATGCACCCTAATCAGCTATCAGCCTTGATTCATCAGCGTTATAATCAACACTTTAGGGATTTTATTAATACCTATCGTATCGAACAATCAAAGCAATTATTGACAGATACTAAAACAGCACTTTGGACGATAGAAGCAATCGCTCAAGAATCTGGCTTTCAGTCTCGTTCTGCATTTTATCAGGCATTTAAAACCATAGAAGGCATCACGCCTACAGAATTTAAGAAAAATAAGATGTCCTGATTTTCATTTCCCGCACAAAGTACAAGGGTTTCAGCGTAACGATCACGCTTAGACTTTCGTCTCTCTTTCAAAAAAATTATGAAAGCTTACAAATTTATTTTTCTGATTGTTCTAATGACGGGAACAATGTTTATTACATCGGCACAAAAAATGGTATTTCCTGAAAAACAATGGTTGAAATATGAAAATGCCGCAGATGCTGGTTTTTCAAAAAATGGATTGGATAGTTTGTATCAGCAACTAAATCAAGGCAGCGCTGCATTTGTAGTCGAAATTAATGGCAAAATTGTTGTGGATTGGGGCGAAACTTCGCGGCGATTTATTCTCACCTCTGCCCGGAAAAGCTTGATGAGTGCGATGATCGGCATTTACGTTGGTAAAGGAAAAATCAACCCTAATAGTACTTTGGCAGAATTGGGGATTGACGATATTCAACCTTTAACAGAAATAGAAAAACAGGCCAGGGTGATTGATTTGATGGCGGCACGCTCCGGGATTTATTTGCCTTCCGCTTACGCACCTCAAGGTATGATTAATAACTTGCCGACACGAGGTTCTGCAAAACCTGGCGAGCAATGGTTTTATAATAATTGGGATTTCAATACTTTATCAACTATTTTTAACCAGCAAAGCGGCAAGGATTTCTTTGAAGCATTTCAGGATGAAATTGCAAAGCCTTTGCAAATGGAGGATTTTCGTTTGTTCGATACGTTTTATCGCTACGAGCAAGATAAATCAAAGCATCCGGCATATTTATTCAGACTCTCTGCGCGAGACTTGGCTCGTTTTGGGCATTTGTATCTAAATGAAGGAAAATGGAAAGGCAAACAAATTATACCCAAGGATTGGGTGGCAAAAAGTACCAGTGCTTATACAAAAGACACCGATCGTTTTCAAAATTTTGGCAGTTATGGCTTGCTCTGGTGGACGATGGAAATCGATGGCGTAAAAACTTTTTATGCTTCCGGGGCAGGCGGACAAAGGGTTTATATCATTCCTGAACTTGATATGGTGATTGCGCATTTATCTAATAATTATCAGGAAAGTCGCTTGGGCGAAGAAGAAGTAAATGATTTGGTGAAATTATTATTAAAAGCGAAAGTTGGTAAGCAAAATAAAAAAGCGAAACTTGCAAAACAAACAGCGCCTATAAAAGCGATTCCAGCAGTAAAACTGGATATGCAACTTGCTGCTCAAATTCAAGGTACTTACCAACACCCGCGCGTTGGAATCATGAAAATAAAATTACAAAATGAAAAATTGATCCTGGAAGCAGGGATTGGTAATTTTCATCTTTTGCCAACTAGTAATGATACCTTTTTTGTAGAAGATATCGAAATGACTGCAACATTTAAACCAGGTTCGGCGGAGCAAAAATCTAAAATAGAAAACGTTTTTAATAGCAAGCGACAAATAGAAAAATTGATTTTTTATTATTAAAGTTTATGCAGAATCATTTTTTAACCGCCAAGTGTGCGAAGGAACGCACCGATAAAGGTTTGATTTTCAAGTAAAATTTTGCGATTCTTTGTAC
>JANRME010000072.1:0-9169 GCA_033761835.1 Saprospiraceae bacterium | reverse complement strand
GTTGCGCAATTCAATATCCCAGCCGCGTGTTTCGGTCTTTTTATTTCCAATAAATTGATTATTAGCATTTTGTGCTTCTTTTTTGCGCGTTACGACCACGCTTTCATCGCGGCCCAAAGATAAAGTGAGCGTATCTTCGGTGCTTTGCACATCGAGGTAGGATTTACCGAGATAAGTACCTTCAAAATATAAATTCGCCTCGCCATTCAGCAAATTATACTGCTCCCAATTGGTCAATTGTGCTGTCAAATAAGCGGTTGGATCAATTTTAGGTGCGGTGTAATATTCATAATAAGCTGGAATGCTGTATTCATCAACGTTTACGGTATATTGCTTGCCATCGGCAGGAATATCATAAGGCAATTCGATTTTGAATTCAAAAGAAGTGGTGCCCTCTACAAAATCAACTTGAGGCATTTCTGCTTCCTCCATTGCTTTCATTTCATCCTGTGCATAAGCTTGCTGGGGTGCCGACTTTTGCATGATATTCATGTCTTGCTTTCTATTGCCATAAGCTACGATTGGTATTGGCTCATAATAATTCAACCACCAGGTTTGCAAATCAGGCATGGTGCCTGGGCGCGAGGGATTGCCAGTAGAAAGACTCAATTGCACTTTGTTCCAATCTTCGCCGGTATTTTGAAAAACATTCGCTTTGTACGCTAGTTCCACCGAGCTGCTAATATCCTTGACCCGCAAATCATAAGCCGGATACCAACCTGCGCTGCGCACGAGATAGCCCAATTCAAAATCGCCTTGAGCCGCCGCTTTTGCTTGAATTTTTATCAAAATTTCGCTGGTCGGCTGATTGATGCGGGCGCTCATATCGTTGATTTGGCGCTGTATTTTGGCGAGGTCTTCCTGGATTTTTTTCACAGAAGCATTGATTTCCAGCTTTTTAAGTTTGATTTCACTCAGGCGTGTGCGATAATATTCAGCGACAGATTTTAATTTTTCAACCGACATTCCTTCCGTCCCACCAACGTTTTTATTCGCCAAAATGAGATTTTCTTCTTCTGTAAGTACCTGTAAATTAATCTGTTCGCGATCAATTCTGCCTTGCAAAGCGTCGCGTTCGACGACCAATTTTTGGTAAGCTTCCGATTTTTCAATTTCTTGCAAATAATTGATTTGGTGGCTCACCGATAAAATTGTAAAATTCCCTTCCGCCTTGAGTTGAATGCTCTGCGGGTCAAGATCGGGCGATAAATTATTGAATTTCAGCACCGTTTCACCCATCGGAATGCTTGTTTTTCCAATACGAACGACTTGCGCTCCCTGCCGGAATACTTTCACCGTTTGGATGGTCGAAGCGACATCTTTCTCAGCCGGGGCAGCTTGTAATAAATTGATAAACAAGAATGTAGCGAACATAACAAGGATACGTTTCATGTGATTTTGCATTTTGGTTTCATTTTTTAGAGCAGGATGCAGTAAAGCGTAAAATTGCATAAACAAACGCAAGAAAATTTTGAAATATTGGGGATAAAATGAAAACGAGCGAAATTTCGCTTTATGAAACCATATTTAAGAGGTTGTTTAATTTTCTTTGAAAACAGCTTTTTAATTTTATTCTGAATTTCATTATTTAAGTTTGATACATTTAGTTAAATAAAATAAGCCGTATTATTCTAATACGGCTCGTTTTTCTATCTAAGAAGTAATGTATTTGTGATTAATTACCAGGATTTTGCGAAAGCTTCAAGTTTAGATAAACATTGTACTATAAAGCTAAGAGATCTCTTACCCAACACAACCGATTGCGTCTTTTTTTTAAAATCTAAGCCCCTATTTTAGAAACGATTAGATATAAAGCAATTACGATACGTTTAGCATAATGCTTGCTTTTTTATTCAACCGCAAAAATCGATTGCACCGCTTGAGTCGCACCCAATGCCACACTCCGATTGCCAGGAAGTGAGCCACCTATGGAAACTCTGAATTGCCCGGATTCAATGACTTTTTCGCCTTTTTCATTCACGATTTGCATCATCTCTGGTGTAACCGTAAATTTTACCACAGCAGAAGCCCCAGGCTTGAGTTTGACACGTTTGATTCCTTGCAAGGTGTACAATGGCGCTGCTACGCTGGCTTCCAGATCGCTGATGTATAATTGCACCACTTCCTCTGCCTCCATTTTACCAGTGTTGGTCAGCGTTGTTTCTACTTCAACAGGCTGATTTTTCTTGATTTTTGCAGCTGACAATTTCAAAGGCGCATAAGAAAATTTGGTATAACTCAAGCCAAACCCAAATGGATACAAGGGTTCTGCTTCCATGTAGCGATAGGTTCTGCCTTTCATCGAATAATCTTCGTAAGGAGGCAATTGGTCGAATGACTTAGGAAAAGTAATCGGCAGCCTGCCTGAAGGGGCAGCTTTTCCAAAAATTACATCGGCAACAGCGTTACCGCCTTCCTCGCCAGGATACCAACAAAGTATGACTGCGTCGGCTAACTCATGCACTTCAGCGAGGTTCATCGGGCTACCACCGGTGACGATAGCAATGACTGGTCTGGTATGACCGGCCCGTATTTTTTTCAAAAAATCGATCTGGTTTTGTGGCAAATTATAATCTAAACGATCACCAAAATGCGGAGAAGCAATGGATTCGCCTTCTTCGCCTTCGATCAAACCCGTAATGCCCATCACAACAAAAGTCGCATCGCTCGTTCCGGCATTGGAAGTCGTCCAATCAATGGGATTCACGTTGCTCCGATCCAACAAAGTACCCGGCCGATATTGAAGTTGACTGCCTTTAGCGATAGCGCCTGCGAGGCCTTCCAGAATCGTGACCACATTCGGATTTACCCCATAATAATTACCTATAACAGCGTCAATATTGGCAGCGTTCGGGCCAGTTATAAAGAACTTGGCAAGATCATTTTTGAGTGGCAATACACCATTATTTTTCAACAACACAATAGATTTCAGGGCAGCTTCCTTTGCCAATTGGCGGTGCGCCGCGCTATTGATTACATCGGTTTTGATAGTGTTATAAGGATTTTTTTCTTTTGGATCAAATAAGCCTAATTTGAAGCGGGTTCTAAGCAAAACCGCTAGTGCTGCATCAATTTCTTTTTCGGTAATCAGCCCTTTTTGAACCGCTTCCACCAAAGCCGGATATTCGTCACCGCAATTCAAATTCACGCCGTGTTTCACGGCCAAGGCTACTGCTTCGGCTTGTGTAGCAACTGTTTTATGACCATTCTGAGCGTAAAAATCTACAATTGCCCAACAATCGCTCACAACGTGACCTTTGAAGCCCCATTCTTTGCGCAAAACTTCGTTTAGCAGGAAATTATTCGCACAACAAGGCTCGCCATTCGTTGCATTATAAGCACACATGACCGTCTCGACACCTGCATCCACTAAGGCTTTAAAAGCAGGCAAGTACGTTTCACGCATATCCTTCGGCGAGGCAATCGCATCAAATTCGTGTCGCAGGCGCTCCGGGCCGCTGTGCACCGCAAAATGCTTGGCACAAGCCGCCACTTTTAAATAATTTGGATTATTGCCTTGTAAACCTTGCACAAAAGCTACACCAAGACGTGCCATCAGATAAGGGTCTTCGCCGTAGGTTTCTTGGCCGCGCCCCCAGCGAGGATCGCGGAAAATATTAATGTTCGGCGTCCAAAAAGTCAATCCGCCGTATTGCTGATGATAGCCTTTGGCAGCAGCCGCGTTGTACATAGCACGCGCCTCATCGGAAATCGCCGAAGCAACCCGACGCACCAAATTTTCATCAAACGTAGCGCCTAGACCAATGGCCTGCGGGAAAACAGTAGCTGTACCTGAGCGACCTACCCCATGTAGGGCCTCGCTCCACCAGTTATAGGCTGGAATTCCAAGTCTTGGAATCGCAGGACTGGAATGCATCATTTGGTGTGCCTTTTCTTCCAATGTAAGCTTACTAATAAGATCGTTGATCCTTTTTTCAAGCGGCTGGTTCGTATCCATAAACACCCCTTTTGATTGGGCCAGCCCCAAAAAAGCTTGCAGTAAGAATAGCAATGAAAAGATATATACTTTTGTATTCATGAGCGGAAATATAGGTTAGTTAGTATTTGAAAAATGTGCTATCTATTGATTAAAATAGCAACATGAAGTGTTCACGGGTTCAAATATTGTGAATTTATTTTTTATCTGCAACCGATTGCGTAATTTTTTCTATAAACCTCTAATTTAGTATTTTTTTTGGCTTATTTTGGCACACAATCGGTTGTGAAAATGATGGAAACCTAGTATTTAAAATTTTATTTTGTCCAGTGAAAACTGAACCGCAATTTTCCAGCCATTTGTAAACCAAATTAGTACGAGGCTTGAGAAAAGTTAAACAGGGCCTTCAATCAACTATTACGTTTCAATCCTTTAATCACCATGAAAAAAAAAGCTATTTTTTTCCTTTCGCTTACGTTGCTCGTTTCGAGCCTCGAAATTAAAGCTGATGACGGTTATCGCCTCTGGTTGCGGTACGATCTGATCTCCAACGCAGCTCAACGCCAGGCTTACCGGCAAGCTATCCAAGGTTATCTGATTGAAAATGAGTCCCCTACCTTATCTGTTGCAAAAAATGAGTTACAACAAGGATTAAACGGGCTGTTGGGTCAGGCGATTCCCAGCGTAAAAACGGTTCAAAAAAATGGCATCGTTGTAGTTGCAACACTTGGGAAATCAGCATTATTGGCTCAATTGGATTTAAAAAATCGCTTAGAAAAGCTTCATCCTGAGGGCTTTCTGATTCTAAATACCTCCATAAAGCAAAAAAAAGTCACCCTCATCGCAGCAAAGGAGGATATTGGTGCATTGTACGGCGTTTTTCATTTTTTAAAATTGCTACAGACGCATCAAAATATCGAACAACTCGACATTGAAAGCGCACCTAAAGTCAAACTTCGTATTCTCAATCACTGGGATAACCTGGATCGCACCGTAGAGCGCGGCTATGCTGGCTTTTCCATCTGGGATTGGCACAAATTGCCAGACTACCTTGATCCTCGTTACACCGACTACGCGCGCGCAAACGCCTCGATTGGCATAAACGGTACAGTTTTGACAAATGTAAACGCCAACGCGCTTGTACTCACGCCGGCTTATCTTGAAAAAGTAGCGGCTTTGGCCAATGTATTTCGACCTTATGGCATCAGAGTGTATTTAACCGCACGATTCAGTGCGCCGATTGAAATTGGCGGCTTAAAAACTGCTGATCCGTTTGATCCTCAAGTACAAACATGGTGGAAAAATAAAACAAATGAAATTTATCAATACGTACCCGATTTTGGTGGTTTTGTAGTGAAAGCCAATTCTGAAGGGCAGCCGGGCCCTCAAAATTACAAGCGTTCCCACGCGGAGGGTGCCAATATGCTCGCGGATGCGCTTGCGCCGCACCAAGGTATCGTGATGTGGCGTGCTTTTGTATATGACAATAATGTGCCAGATGATCGCGCAAAGCAAGCCTATAATGAATTCAAGCCTTTGGATGGCACTTTCAAGAGTAATGTAATGATTCAGGTGAAAAACGGTCCGATTGATTTTCAGCCACGAGAGCCTTTCCATCCTATGTTTGGGTCCATGCCGAAAACGCCTTTGATGATGGAATTTCAAATCACGCAGGAATACTTGGGGCAGGCTACTAATTTGGTGTACCTCGCGCCTATGTGGAAAGAGTGCTTAGAATCAGACACTTATGCAAAAGGACAAGGTTCGACCGTAGCAAAGGTGATTGATGGCAGTTTGCACAATTATTCTATGACAAGTATGGCTGGCGTCGCTAATATCGGCAATGAACACAACTGGACAGGGCATCCCTTTGGGCAATCGAATTGGTACGCCTTTGGGCGTTTGGCTTGGGATCATGAATTGACTTCTGCGCAAATCGCCGAAGAATGGATTCGGATGACATTTAGTAATGATGATATAGTTGTAAAAACATTACAAAACATGATGTTGAATTCCCATGAAACGGTCGTCAAATACTCGACACCGCTGGGTTTGCATCATATCATGGGAGCGGGGCATCATTATGGTCCAGGGCCTTGGGTCAAAAATATGTCGCGTGCCGATTGGACATCGGTGTATTATCATCGAGCGGATAGCCTGGGGCTTGGCTTTGATAGAACGAGCAGCGGTAGCGATGCTTTAAGTCAGTATTTTCCGGAAGTACAAACAAAATTCAACTCATTAGAACACTGCCCAGAATCTTATTTACTTTGGTTTCATCATGTAAATTGGAATCATAAAATGAAATCCGGTCAAACGCTTTGGGAAGCGCTTTGTCGCCAATATTATCAAGGGGTTGAAGAAGTTCGACAAATGCAAAAAAAATGGAATATATTAGAAGCAAAAATGGATGCCACACGCTTTTCACAAGTAAAGGCACTGCTAAAAATTCAGGAAAAAGAAGCCATTTGGTGGCGAAATTCTTGTGTCTTGTATTTTCAAACTTTTTCCAGACAAGCCATACCTTCAGGGCTGGAACAACCTGAAAAATCTTTGGATTATTATCAAAAATTGTCGTTTCCTTATGCCCCGGGCATTCGGCCGCAATGGTAAATCGCATTGCAATATAGTGCATAAAATTCTATTAATCAGTTATTTATATATTTAAAACAATGAATAAGCAAAAAATATCAATTATTACCGGTGGAGCCTCAGGTATTGGCTTTGCAATCGCTGAAAAATTCACACAGCGCGGTATTTTTACCTATATCATTGGTCGAAATCAAGAAAAACTGGAAGAAGCTTGCCAGGCGCTTGGCGAGAATTGCGTACCTATTGTTTTCGATATGACCAAACTTGATCTTATTCCTGGGCTTGTGCAAACAATCGCGGAAAAGCACGGCGCTATTGATATTTTAATAAATAATGCGGGGATTAATTTGAAAAAACCGATGGTGGATGTGAGCAATGAGGACTTTCAAAATATTATTTTGACCAATCTCACAAGCGTTTTTGCGCTTACGCGCGAAGTTGTGAAAACAATGATTCCCAGAGGGAACGGCAATATTATCAATATCAGTTCTATGGCAGCACATTATGGCTTGCCGTTGGTAATTGCCTACACCGCATCGAAGTCAGGCGTGGAAGGCATGACGCGGGCTATGGCGGTTGAACTTTCGCCTTTGGGAATCCGAGTGAATTGTATTGCACCTGGTTTTATCCTCACCAAGATGTCTGCTGCTGCGCTCAACGGCGATCCGCAACGAAAAGAACGGGTACTGTCGCGCACGCCGATGGGTAAGCTGGGTACACCTGAGGATGTTGCCAACGCCGCTTATTTTTTGGTAACAGACGAAGCAGGATTTATGACCGGCACGGTTATCCCAGTGGATGGTGGCAATTCGATCGGATTTTAAAAAATATAATGCCTTTTATATTAATTTTCAAAAGAATAAATATGACACTAATGGAACAAACCATGCGCTGGTTCGGGCCGAACGATCCAGTTAGTCTGCAGGATATTCGGCAAGCGGGTTGTACGGGAGTCGTCACGGCATTGCATCATTTGCCAGTTGGGGAAATTTGGACGGTGGAAGAAATTAAAAACCGGAAAGCTGTTATAGAAGCTGCCGGTTTGATCTGGAGGGTAGTAGAAAGCCTGCCAGTGCACGAGGATATAAAAAAACAAGCAGGAAATTTTCAGCAATATATTGAACATTATAAAATTAGCTTGCGTAATCTGGCTATATGCGGATTGAAAGTCATCACTTATAATTTTATGCCCATTCTCGATTGGATGCGCACCGACCCTACCTATACATTGCCCGACGGAAGCAAAGCTTTGCGTTTTGAAAAAGCAGCTTTTATCGCATTTGATTTGTTTTTATTAAAACGCCCAAACGCTGAAAAAGACTATACCACCGAAGAGATGGCTCGCGCCGAGCTACGTTTCCTGACGATGACCGAATCAGAGAAAGAAACCTTATTTCGCAATGCTTTACTTGGCTTGCCTGGTAGTGAAGAACAATTCACCACTGCAGAAATCCTCGCAGCTTTAAAAACCTACGAACATATTGACGCCGCGAAACTCAAGCAACATTTATTTTATTTCTTGCAACAGGTCGTTCCCGTTGCCGAAGAAGTTGGTTTGAAATTAGCGATCCATCCTGATGATCCGCCTTACCCGATCCTGGGATTGCCCAGAGTGGTGAGTACCGAACAAGATGCACAAGAATTGCTCGATGCTGCGCCTTCGCCTGCTAATGGGCTTTGCTTTTGCACGGGTTCTTATGGTGTAAGATCCGATAATAATTTGGTAAAAATGATCCAACGATTTGGCGATCATATCCACTTTTTGCATCTGCGCAATACAACACGCGATGCTGAAGGCAATTTTTATGAAGCGGCTCATTTGGATGGCGATACGAATATGGCTGATATTGTAAACGAAATTCTGATATTGATGCAGCGCACTGGCGTGGCTATTCCGATGCGCCCCGATCACGGCCATCAGATATTGGATGATTTGAAGAAAAAAACATATCCTGGTTATTCAGCGATTGGTCGCTTGAAAGGATTAGCAGAATTGAGGGGCTTGGAGCGTGGCCTGGTACGGTATTTAATTGATTGACAATTTTCTTTTTTCACATTATAGCCCTTGATCTACCTTTGTTTACACATAGGTAAAACCATCTATTTAATTTTTTTTAAAATTTTTTCTTATTTTAGAAAACTTTTTTGAAGACCTTCCGTAAACACAGACTGAAAACCAAACCCCAGTAAAAATTTACGTAATATGTTGAAAAGATACTTCCAAACAGATGTGCGCATTGTTCTCGCTGTGATGATTTTGATAGAATTAGCCTATAGCCTTATTCTCAATCGCTATGTACTCACCGATCAATTTTTTTATGATTCGTTTATCCATGAATTAACCATAGAACAAATACAGGAAGCGACCAATATGGCTCGCTCATTTTCCTGGACGGTTTTTCTTTGGACACCGGTGAGTGTTTTATTACAAATCGTATTTATTGCTATCTGCATCAACGTTGGCGCATTGTTATTGCGATACAATATATCATTCAAAGCTATTTTTGGCGTAGTTGCTAAATCATTTATCATATTTGTGATTTCTAAAGTGGTTATGATTGCTGTTTTTTTGATTAAAGGAATACAAAGCATAGAAGATTTGGATTATTTGCCAAAATTGTCTTTATATGACATCATTAA
>JANRME010000071.1:0-5856 GCA_033761835.1 Saprospiraceae bacterium | reverse complement strand
TCTGAATTGAGAATATTTAAAGAATCATATTCTGTAATGTCGTTGTTAAAATCTATACCTGTTTGCTTGCTATCCAGCAATAAGAATAGCGTGCTGTTTTTCTGACAACTCCATAGCCCAATCAGCAAAAGCGATACCAGGCCTATAATAGCGAAAGTGGTTTTCGGATTGGTATGTGTGATAACTCTATGAAACATTTTCAAAGCATTGTTCAATGGAGTGCAGGGCTTACAGCCTTAGCCACTTCAAAATGATGCCTTGAAATTAAGAAAATTATTTGGTTGTTAGTGTCTATTTCACACCAATTATTTGTGGAAATGCCATTTTCCGGCAGAATGAATGGAAAGAAAAGGAGGGCAAACAAAGAATTTTCAGCCACATAAAACGCTTTGATTAGGGCTTAACCATAGCAAGGAAATGCTTCCATTACGGATGTTGTACCAATGGCTTCTCTCATTTTATGAGTTAAAGAAAATCCCCTATCTGCCCTAAATAGAAATCAAAGTTAAAATAAAAAGAATGTATGAAATTTAAGCCGACGTTCGATTAGGATTAGTAATTAACAATTGATTATGGACAATTGCTTTAAAAAACAATCATCCATAATCAATCATCAATTTAATATAAATAATTAATAACCAGGATTTTGTTTCAAAACATCAGAACCCTGAATATCAATTTGAGTCTGTGGAATTGGTAGAAACTCTGTTTTGCCGGCAGTGAAAGTTGCACCACCAAACATTACTACCAACGTTTTCGCTTCGTTTGCCAAGTAAGCATCCAACACAGAATCAGCAATACCCCATCTTACTAAATCAAAGAAACGGTGGCCTTCACCTGAAAGCTCCAATTTGCGCTCAAAGCGAAGCGCATTGGTTGCTACAGCCTTGTCTGTCCAAGGTGTATTGTACAAACCGATAACATAATTAGCAGCATTGCTACCATCCGGTTTTTTCACCCAAGAAGCTGGATTGGCAGCTCTAGCACGTACTTGGTTTACAAGTGCGCGTGCCCCTTCAAGATTACCAGTTTCGATTTCAGCTTCAGCAGCCATCAGCAGTACATCAGCAAAACGGATAATGGTATAGTTCATCGTAGCATAACCGCGCGTCCAAGAACTACCATCAGTCAACTTGTTCTCCTGTGACTTGTAATAAACGTATTTCTTGTTAGAATAAGGGCCAGCATAAGGCTGTGAACGAATCCAAGCTTTGCCTGGGTGTGCAATCCAATCCAGATAAGGAATGCCACGACGACCTACGGAGTGATCCAAACGTGGATCTACAGTACCAGCATCTGGCGTAAATGCTTCGCTCGACTCGATACCGTAGTCATGCTTAAGTGCATTGGCTGCGCTATTGTAGCTACCATCCAACAACGGCAAGCCATTCGCATCAACGCGGAAAGAATTTGCCAAATCAAAGCTTGGCTGGAAGAAACCACAGCAGTTACCAGGTCCATCCTGACCAGTGTTGTAAGGATAGTTCAAATCATCGAACCAGTTTGAATTATTCGTGCTACCAGTGTTCATAGCAGATTGAACCGCAAATACAGATTCCGCGTGGTTGTCGTTTTCCGCATTGTAAATTTGAGCATAGCTTGGCTCTAAAGCATATTTCTTACCATTGGTCGTTTTACCATTTGCGATTACTGTGGTAAATAATGCTTTTGCTTCTGCAAATTTCTTTTGGAACAAATAAGCCTTCGCCAAATAAGCACCTGCTGCCCATTTGTTTACGCGGCCAGCCGCTGCCTGTGTTTCAGGAAGATTGTCATACGCAAATTTCAGGTCTTCTTCAATTTTACCCCATACATCAGGCGAATTAGGTACAGTAGGTATATCAGCAGCAGCTATTGTTTCATCAATATAAGGAATGCTGTTGAAATGCTTTTTCAAATCGAAGTAGAAATGACCTCTCAACAAACGCGCTTCACCGGCAATGCGCTTTGCATCGTCGCTTGAAATATCCTTCGCTTCTGCCAACAATCGCAATACAGCGTTGCAGCGGCTGACCCCTTCGTATCTACCTCTCCACAATTCATTGATATCACCATTAGTAGGGCTAGTCTCGTAGCGTTGGATTGGGTTGATCGAACTATAATCCCCAGGGTCAGTCCCTTTGTTGGCTTCGCCGCCCAGGATACTACCCGTTACCCAGTGGTTTGGTCCTTCGAAGCGGTTTCCGAATACACCGTTCAGTGCAGCATAGGCACCGATCAGTACACCTTCTACTCCTGCCTTATTGGCCAAAGTGGAGTTGGAAAGCGAACCCGTTGGTTCTACATTCAGGAAATCCTCCTTACAGGAAACCATCAGGACGGTAAGCGCCAAGATGGTCATAAACAATTTTTTAAAACTATTTGAAATTTTCATCTTAGACCTTATTTTAAAATTAGAAATTAAAATCAAATTACAATCAAAAATAGTCAATTAAAGTCTATTAATCAGTCTTTTAGAATTAAATTGACTATTTATTTGACAAGCAATTTAAGTTTTTGTTGGAGAAACGACATTTTGTAATTTCGCTCCTCCAACACAAGTTTTAGAAACCTGCACTCAGGGTCAAGGTAAAGCTTCTTGTAACAGGATAGTTACCTACGTCAATACCAAACTGTGTATCCACATCACTTGCTACGAGCGGATCCAAGCCTTCGTATTTCGTGATGGTGAATAGGTTATTCGCAGCTACTCCAAGACGCAATCTTGAAAGTCCCATTTTTGTGATTGCATTGCCTGCAAAATCGTAGGATACTGCTACCTGTTGCAATCTCAAGAAAGAACCATTCTCCACATACCAAGAGTTTTCAGCAGCGTTGGTACTCAAGTTGGATGCACTTTCCCAAATGGGTGCTTTAGCGCTGTTGCCACGCTCTGGTGTCCAGGATTCTTTTGCTCTTACACCCTTACCAGAACCTTCGAATGAACCGAAGAAATCGGTAAACCACTTGGACATATTGAAAATTTCGTTGCCCAAAGAAGCATACCACAATGTACCCAAGGTGAACTTTTTGTAGCTAAGATTTAAGGTGTAACCACCAGTATAATCTGGTACCGGGCTACCAATAAAGGTACGGTCAAGCGGAGTAATAGCGCCATCTCCATTCACATCTTCGTACTTGAAGCGGCCTACACCCTTACCTTCTTGTGCTGGTGAACTTGTTACATCAGCAGCATTTTGGAAGTAACCAATCACTTTGTAACCAAAGAAAGAAGAAATAGGCTCTCCTACTGCGTTTCTGATTGGGTTGATACCGCGATAGCCAAATCCATTGAAGAACTCAATACCCGGCGCAAGGAAAGTAATTTCGTTTTTCAGGAAAGAGTTATTGAGTACTACTTCATAATCCCAGTCACCTGCGATTTTGCCACGATGAATGATCTGAAGATCAACACCTTGGTTACGCATACTTGCAATGTTTACCGAAGGCGCTGCTGCAGAGTTACCTACTACCCCAGGCAGCGGCACTTGATACAACAGGTCTCTGGTGTCCTTACGCCATACTTCTGCGTTGATTTCCAAACGGTTGTTGAACATGGAAAGGTCAAATCCAAAGTTGGTCGTTTCGGTTGTTTCCCATTTTGCATCCGGGTTACCGATACGGGATTGGTTGAAACCTTCGTTAGCACCGTTATTTTGACCTTCAATTGGATAGAAGGAACGATCCCGTCCAGAAGAGTATAAAGAGAATTGATTAGCAGGATCCACGTTGTTTGAGTTACCCATTTCACCCCAACCCACTCTGAATTTCAAGTCATCAATAATCGGAATATTGCTCATAAATTTCTCGCTCGTCACGCGCCAAGCTGCGGAGAACGCAGGGAACACACCAAAACGAACGTTGGAACCAAAACGAGAAGAACCATCTCGTCTGATTACCCCAGTCACGTAGTATTTCTCGTTGAAGTTATAATCCAATTTACCGAACAAAGAGTAGAAATTTACCCCATTAAATTTGCCACTGTTCACCTGCGGGTTTTGGACGGTTGACAAGTTCACGAAGTTCAAGTCGGTAGAAAATGGATTGATACCCGAACCGTTCACGAATCTGCCAGCGCCAGTATTCAAGGCTTCGATACCAGCCAGCACGTTAAAACCATGTACACCGAATTTCGCCTTGTAAGAAGCCGTATTGGTAAATACCCAACCAAAATTATAGTTATTGCCTTCGGAGAAGGTATTACTTGCTTCTGGTTCAGAATCACCCAGGTAACGGTAGCCATAATTCACGAAGTTGGACGTATTGTACTGGCCACCGATGCTGGAACGTAGCGTCAAATTCTTAATCGGATCTACTTCTATATAAAGATTACCAAAAGCATTGCCATTATAGCCTTTATCGTCACCATCATTGCGCAACAATTGTCTTACAGGATTACGCGGGTTGTTAAAACCAGCAGCGCGTGTACTTGCAAAGCTGCCAAACTCATCATACACAGGAATTACGGTAGGCATACGATAAGCGGATAATACCACCGATTCATCATCAGCACCACCCAAGCCACCGTTTCCACCAAAACCACCAACTACAGAGCGATAGGTAAATTGTAGGTTTTCACCAATTCTTACGCGCTTACCGAGGTCGAACTCTGTATTGGCGCGGAAAGTATAACGTTTAAAATCATTGTTCAATAAAATACCTTCTTGATCTTGCAAAGAAAATCCGAAGTAGTAGCGATTACCTTCGCCACCGCCACTAAAGCCCAAGCTATGTCTTTGCAGAATAGCAGACCTTGTAATTTCATCGTACCAGTTGGTACCTGCTAAGTTTGGTTTGATTAAGAATACTTCATCGGGTTTTGCCGCATAAGCTTTTCTGATCGCTTCCAAATCAACAGAACCTCTCACACCATTCTGGCCATTCGCGTGCAGATAATCAGGCAAAGTCGCTTGTGCCTGTGTACCGTATTGCGGGTGCGTATATTTAGGTTCCGTACCAGTAGCAGCGGCGTTGTTGCGGTAAGCAATATGCGTCCAATCTGCTTGCTCTTGTGGCGAAAGCATCTCTGGTGCGCCGTTGACATTCGGGTCGGTTACACCAAAAATACCATCGTAGCTTATCTGTAGCTTTCTGGCGCCTTTTTTACCTTGCTTGGTGGTATAAACGATCACTCCATTCGCAGCTCTTGCACCATAAATAGAAGCCGCGGCAGCATCTTTCAATGTCGTAGCGGTCTCAATATCTTCTGGAGATAAGAAATCGGTAGAAGCAACCGGCACACCATCCACCACATACAATGGAGCATTACCACCCAAAGCATTAAAACCACGCACGCGGATTTGGCTTTGTGTACCTGGCTGACCGTTGGTAATAACCGTCACCCCCGTAACGCGTCCTTGCAGTTGCTGCTCGACGTTACCCGACGGGATGGCTTTTAATTCTGCTGCTTTAATAACAGCAATGGCACCGGTAGTTTCGCGCTTGGTTTCTACCGAGTAGCCCGTAACTACTACTTCTTCCAATGCCACAGCGTCTTCTTCCATTAAGATGTCAAAGGTGGATTGGGTGCCAACCTCAACTTCTATCGTGCGAAAACCTGTTGCAGAGAAAACTAATCTATCAGTGGCACTGACTGTCAACTCAAATTGACCATTTTCATCAGAAGCCGTACCATTACTGGTACCTTTTACTAAAATATTAACGCCGGGAAGTGGTCCAGTAGCATCGCGTATAGTACCGGTCACACGACGATCTTGTGCCATCATGCTGCTCGTAGCTATAAATAAGAATAGCAACAAAGCAGGTCGTGAGGTAGAATGTATGAAGCATAAAAAAAATGGACAATGAGGCGTAGCTTTGATAAATGTGTCTAATAAGTATCAAAGTGAACTGTCCTCATTGCCACAGTCCAAAAGT
>JANRME010000070.1:0-7030 GCA_033761835.1 Saprospiraceae bacterium | reverse complement strand
AACCCAGTATTACAGCTCTTTTTGGAAGATAAGGTCAAGAATTTTGATCCTTCTGATGAGAGTTTATTTGTCTTGCAAATCCTGGAACAAAATGTGTATCGGTTTCTTACTTGCTTGAAAAAACTGAATTTGAAGCGCAATCTCATTGAAGCCGAGTTATTTGATTCCAGTCGAAACCGCGAATTGCGTCAACTTTTGGGCATCGAAAAAAGCCTGGTTTATTTTGTAAATTCGCTGAGTGCCAATGAGTTACTCAAAATGAAAATGAAGCGTACCGATTTTTTGCAAATCCGCGAGGATGAAGATAAAAGCGATTTATTTGAGGATATTGTGATTGACAATGGGCAGGCGCTTGAAATGGCAAATACTTATACGAATATCTTGAACGGCACAATGGATGCTTATGGTTCCATCATTTCCAATAATTTGAACAACACCATGCGACGCCTTACGGCAATCACGATTATCTTGATGGTGCCGACCTTGATCGCTAGTTTTTATGGTATGAATGTCGATCTGCCTTTCGATCGGAATCCCAATGCGGTTTATTTTATTTTTGGAATTGCAATGTTATTAAGCATTTTAATAGGCTGGTATTTCCAACGGAAACGATTGTTTTAAAAGGAATACCGGAACGATTTATCATATTCAATCATTCCGGTATATTATATCACAATATCACAATATCCTTATTTCTCCCTCGTCACTTTCAACGTCCCTGTTGCCATAAAGCCGCCTTTCTCCGCTCTTTTTCTAAAGGCTCTCTCTGCTTTGGATTTGCCTTCCGCATTTTCATAATCTGACCAGCTTTCATGCCCTGCTTCCAATGCAACGAGTTCTTTCACCGCAGCATGATAATCGCCGGGATTGTCAAAAGTCATCGATTCCCCAATATCCAAGCGTTCTACCTCTTGCCGAGCCTTACTAATAGTGGATTTTTCATATCTTTTGGCAGGAACAAATTTGACGTCCGCATCTGTATTCTTGCCAACTTTTTCTACCCAGCGATTTTTAGCAAAAGCGTGATTGCGGCGCACTTCATCATCGCTGGCATCGCCTGACATAGCAGGCGCCTCGGATTCAGGTTCAATATTTTTATCAAATTTCAAACGCGAAGTACTCGGGCTGGCAACAAACGCCAGGACATTTTTGTCGTAACGCTTCAAATCATAATCGCGATAAATCTTTAATAAATCCGCTTTCGGGTGACTGCCATTGCGGTCTAAACCCAAGCCCTGAAACCATTTCTCCGAATTGGAAGCATATTTAAAATAGGATTGCAAATCTTCTTTTGCAGCGCTATGCTTCACGCCGAGTAAATATTCAATAACTTGATTTAAATTGCTGATTGTCAATTGTTTGCCTCGCTGTGCGGAATAAATCAGCAAAGCCAAAGAGGCTCCCGCTGGTATTTGATGGTCGAGCGCATTGGAAACCGCAGCCTCTGAGAGATGTTCGACTTGCTTTTTTAAGCTATTCGAAGATGAACTGGCACTTGGCGTGCCCACCACCGCTAATTTTTCCGGGGCATCCTTGATTTTCATGCGATTATTGCTACGACTCACTTCATCCGGGCGTTCGAGCGAGCGAGCGCCAAAATCCTGCGCATCCAAAGGGCTGGCATCAGTAATCATGCCTTGTTCTACAGGTGTCATACTTTCTATGTGTGCGCCATTGCGGCCGCCGTACCACACAAAAAAGCAGAATCCTGCAATTAAAAATCCAATGATTGTAAGTAAATTTTTCATCATGTAAGTGGTTTTGGTTAATAAAATCCTGATTTATTTTAACTATACTATATTTCGATTAATGATGCGTATTTGCTGGGTATGAAATCTTTATAAATCAAGAAAATCAATCAAGGAAATCATGTCTAATCATCTTCATCATAGTACTAACTCATAACCATAGCATAATCAAATCGCCATAATTCATAAGTTTCAATAATAAAAGCCAATTTTTGAGCATAATATTTACCGGTAGCATAACCACTTTTTTTCAAGCCAATGCACCAAGCCGCATAATACGGCACCATTTCCTGACCAAACCAGGTTGACTCGACCCGACAATTATAACCTATCTTATTACCATATTTACCGATCATCCAATTATAGCGCGGCTCTTGAGCAAGCAGGAGGGTATGATGTGCATAACTTTCGGCGCTGGAATGATACATTTGAAAGCGATCCCAGGCGTTGTCATCCTTGATTTGGACGCAATCATAAGCCAGTTGGTGATGATAAAAATCATTATCATCGATATAACCATCGGCTTTATAATTTTTATATTTATAACATTTTATTCCGAAATGATTATTTGCTTTACGCGCGATGAAACTATCGCCGGCATTGGTTTCCAGTATCCCTTGAGCAAGCGTGACGCTAGCAGGTATGCGACTTTTTTTCATTTCCTGCAAAGCCATTAAAGCATGATGTTCGATATAATCTAAATATCTTTGCCTTTGTGCTAATTGCCTTGAGCCCAATGAATTCAATAGTTTTTGCTCAATATCCAATCGACGCCAAGTCCATTTATTATTACTATTTAATAAATTATTTACATTCTTATTACCAAATTCTTTTTGTAATTTTTGTTGAAAATCGCGCCCGGCTATTTCAAGTCCCGTTTTAAAATCTTTTGAAAGCTCTGCCACTATTGGTAGTTGGGTGATACCAATAACATAATTTTGTATATCCCTTTGATAAAGAAAAGCGATATAACCCAAGAAGAAAAATACAAAGCCATATAAAAAGCCTTTAAAGAGTTTGTCCATGACCAAAGTAAATTTTGTTGGTACTCTTTTAGAGGCTGTCTTATTATTCGAGCATGAAGATAAGAAGAAACCGCGCAAAATCTGCGAACAGCCTGTTAATATTATGGGATATGCAAGAAAAGCAAGCGAACGGTTGAATATCCAAAGGTTATGGCAGATCAACTTTGCAGAAGACTGAGGTAATAAAATGCCAAACGAGAAATCTTAATATGATAATCGTAATTGCAGGTATTTTTAAATTCGTAGAAAAGACAAAATTCTATTGCGATAATTTCGGCATTCTGCTAATTTTAGCATTTGCTAATGATGAAATTAAATTATATTCGTCGCTTAGAAATTTTTATTTTAAAATTGGATTAGTGTAGGGCAAATAAGCGCCTGACTGTTAGCATGAAAAAACGTTACTATCAAACCATCTTGGCTTGTAGTGTTGTTATTCTTATACCCTACTTGCTAAGCGCCCAGACTTCAAAAGATATCAAGATCAACGCCCGGATTGAGCAACAATCTTTGCAAAATATTCTTACCCGCATTGAGCAAAGCCATTCTGTTCGATTTTATTTCAAAACAGAAGAACTGCCGAAAACGCCTTATACCATTGCGTTTCAAGACGCTGATCTGGAGGAAGTGATGCAAAAACTGCTCGAAGCAACTACTTTGGGCTTTTTTATTTATCGGGATTATGCTGTCATTATTGCACCAAAGGATGTCGTAAGCGAAGTCTATTCGGCTAATTATTATCTTGCTTTGGAACAAAGCCTGAATAAAGAGGAAGAAGAAAAGCCGCAGCAAAGAGTTTTGACGGTGGGCGACATTAGCAAATTAAAGCCTTCCGGCCGTGCCAAAGTAACAGGTACTGTGCGCAGCAAAGAAGCAAGAGAACCAATAGTAGGCGCAACGGTGTTAGTGACCAACTTGAATCAAGGTACATCGACCGATGCCGACGGGAAATTTCAATTGGACTTACCGACTGGGACGCATGAATTATTATTACAATTTGTTGGAAATGCTGACCTGCGCCAGCAAATTCAAGTGTTTAGCGATGGCGATATTATATTGCAAATGGAAAGTGAAGCGATTAATCTGAATGAAGTCACCGTCGGGGCGCAAGCGCCAGATGCGAATGTAGAAAATGTACAGATCGGTGTCACGCGCTTGGATGTAAAGAGTATCAATAAGTTACCGTCCTTTTTAGGCGAAGCTGATGTCATCAAAAGTTTGTTGCTATCGCCAGGGGTGAGTACGATAGGGGAGGGGGCGGTCGGTTTCAATGTGCGCGGCGGTGAAGTAGATCAAAACCTTGTGCTGCAAGATGAAGGCTTTATCTTTAATTCTTCCCACGCTTTAGGTTTCTTTAGTACTTTTCATTCCGATTTGATTAGTAATGTAACTTTATATAAAGGTATCATTCCTGCACAATATGGCGGCCGCCTTGCCTCCGTGCTGGATGTGGAAATGCGCGATGGTAATTTCGATCAATTTAAAATAAAAGCTAGTGTTGGCCCTGTTTCTGGAAGAATTAGCCTCGAAGGGCCTGTTATCGCTAAGAAAAGCTCCTTTATTGCAGGTTTTCGTTCTTCTTATTCTGATTGGATTCTTGGTACGATAAAGAATTTGGAGGTACGTAATAGTTCGGTCTTTTTTTATGATGCGAATCTTCGTTACACGCATCGTTTGAACGATAAGAATACGCTTATTTTGTCGGGTTATGCTTCGCAGGACGAATTTACATATAATCAAGAGTTTGGATTTGATTACAGAACCCTGAGCGGACAAGCGATTCACAAAAGAATATTTTCAGATCAATTATTTTCACAATTATCAGCCAATTTCAGCCGCTACGAAAGTACCCAGTACGATTTTACAGATATTGATGCGGCGCGTTTGGATAATAATATTGCTTATTTCAAAGCTCAAGAGCATCTTACTTATACGCCAAATGAAGATTTGCAGTTGGACGCTGGACTTTCAGCAATTTATTATATAACCGAACCGGGCGAACGCAATCCTTATGGCGAGGTCTCGCGGATTTTCCCTAAAGCGCTTGAAAAAGAACGCGGATTGGAATCTGCTGCTTTTTTAAATGCGGAGTGGTCGGCTTCAGCGGCTTTTCAGGTTTCGGGAGGTTTGCGCTTGGGGTTGTATCAATTTTTGGGCGAAAAGACTGTTTTTGAATATGCCAATCCTAATTTTCCAAATATAGAAGAAATTCTTGATACCACTTCTTATAGTAAAGGCAAGGTAATTGCTTCTTATTCAAGTGTAGAGCCAAGATTATCAGCGCGTTATCGGCTTTCGCCAAATATTTCCATCAAAGCAGGTTATAGTCGCACGGCGCAATTTATTAATCAAATATTTAATTCCGATTCGCCTACGCCAACCAGCCAATTTCAGTTAAGCACTAATTATATCGAACCGACCCGTTCGCATAATGTTTCTTTAGGTTATTTTCAAAATTTTAAAGAAAACCTTTGGGAAACCTCTTTGGAAATCTATGGGCGATCCATTGATCAACTGTTTGATTATAAAGACTTTGCAGAGCTTAATGTGAATGAGCATCTGGAAACCGAATTGCTCAGCGGCATCGGAAGAGCTTATGGATTGGAATTAAGTATCAAGAAAAATAGAGGTCGTTTAAATGGTTTTTTGAGTTATACGATGTCGCGCACCGAGCGTAAGATCGAGGGTATTAATAACGGAAACTGGTATCCTAGCAATTTTGACAAGCCGCATGATATATCATTCGTATTGAATTATCAATATAACCAACGGCATACCTTTACTATGAATTTTACATACGGTACGGGCCGCCCGACAACGCCTCCACTCGGAGGTTATCTTACACAGAATGGCTTGCCAGTGCCTATTTATACGGAGCGCAACGCCCTGCGCATCCCTGATTATCACAGACTCGATATTGCTTATACTATTGGTAAAGGTTATAAAAAAGACAAAGCTTTCAAGACCAGTTGGACCGTTTCATTATATAATGTTTATGCACGACGCAATGCTTTTTCGATCTTTTTTACACAAACACCTTTTACGGCAGCTCAAGCTAATAAACTTTCTATACTAGGAACAATTTTTCCATCTATCACTTTTAACATAGAGTCGCAATGAAAAAATGGATATTTATAATATTATGCTGTGGAATAATTATCTCCGGCTGTTTAGAAGAGATAACATTAAAAAATCAAAAACTTGAGACAAAAGCCATTATTATTCAAGGAAAATTAATAAAGGGGACACCTTCGATTGCGGAAGTGTGGGTGCGGAGAATTGGTGACTTTGAGGGCTATGAGGCAGAAACGCACCTTAGCGGCGCAAAAGTATTTTTGGTAAGTGATGACGGCACTTCTATTCAAGTGACCGAAGAATTAGAAAATAAGCGTTATCGGGCTGTCATTCCTGAAAATGGGCCTTCCTTTCGGGTAGAAACAGGGCGTTCATATCATATAGAAGTTAGTTTATTGGATGGCGCTCAATTTGTATCAGAACCAGAACCTATGTTGCCTGTCGCTAAAATAGATCAAGTAAATTATAAAATGATTGATTTAACTATTCAAAAAGATGATGGCAGTGTAAATACAGAAGATTATATACAATTTATGGTAAGTACGCCATTGCAATTGAATGATATGCAAGAAAGAGCTCGCTTGCGATGGCAATTATTTGCTGCTTATCGCTTGACCGATGATAACTTTAATACTTGTTATAATTTAGAACCCTTACGTACTGATCAAACATTTATTTATAATGGCGAAGCCTTCCAATCGGAGCGTTTGGATACTTTCCCGCTTGTAAATATTCAATTTGATTTTCGTTTTGCAGAAGGTTTTTACTTGACCCTTGTTCAAGAATCTTTGAGCGAGAATGCTTTTACATATTGGAATCAAATAAAAATATTAGCAGAACGCAACGGCAATATGTTTGACCCGCCTGCCGGAAAAATCCTGACTAATATAAAAAATATAAAGACACCTGATGCAGAGGTGTATGGGTATTTTTATGTCGCACCGCAAGACACGCTTCGCCGATACATTCGACCAGAAGAAGTCGGTTCGCCGAAAAAATACTGCCCATTGCCGCCACCAACAGCGCCGCGCATGAGCCCTACTTTATGTGATAATTGCTTGATAGGATCAGGGAGTTCTTTGAAAAAACCAACTTATTGGATCGAATAAATAAAAAGCCCATTTTATGCAAAAACGAAGCTGGATTTTAAGTATTATTATTGTTTTATTTATTTGTATTAGC
>JANRME010000069.1:0-12592 GCA_033761835.1 Saprospiraceae bacterium | reverse complement strand
AGAATAACCCTGAATCTGTATCTCCATCTGTCAAGTAAGATGCCTTCTCATTCTTTCTAAAAGAATTTTTAAAGGTCTCGCTCTCGCTTCCTATTCCTTTCCTTACCTCTTTTTCTCCCCACAGGTCAATGAACTTTCTTTATTATCCTGTTTTGAAAAACCATCCGTTGATGGTTATTTGCAGGTTTTGTAATTGCAATTTTTAAGCACCGTGCCCTCAAAATCACTATCTCGAAAATCTATCCGGATTCTTAATTTTACCCCTCTTTCTCGAAGGGACTGCAAAGATAATTCGGGACTTATACTTGCGCAAACTTTTTACAAAAAAAATTTTCAGAAAAAGGATTGCTTTTTAAAATTATGTTGCGCTCGCTTTTGAAAATAATCTTCTGCACAAAATAAAATTTCGGGACGAACATTTACCACTTCTCTCTTTTGGAGAAGTCGTATAGAAATTGATACTAAATTTTTTAGGGAATTTTGTTTGTTTCTTAAAGTCGCAAAAATTACAACTACTGTAAATTTGAATTTGTTCCCAAACCACCAGGTTTTTTCTTGAAATTTTCATACAAAGTAATAACCATCGCTTGCAGCAAGAAATTATAGGCAAAATCATCGAGCGGAATGGAGATAAAACGTAGCCCAAGATATTCTTCGGGGTTATAAATCACGACCGGTTGTCGAGTAAATGCGCCCGTCAATACGCCATTTACCAAAATAAAAGGGATATAGCCTACCAATAAACCCCTGTAAAAGCGATTGCGATAAATTGGTGCTACATATATATAATGGTATAGCCAAAATCCACCGCATAGCAGAAAGGTAGTAGCTGTATAAGCATGATTCCAAAATAAAATGCCAATGAGGAAGAAAAATGCGATAAGTGCCTGTGTAATGGAAGATTCGAACTTAGTGACAAGGTCTTTTGGGAAGTAATGATTCAAGCATTCATAAATAAAGACACTTGCAAAAGGAAATGTAAAGAAAAATAGCCATTCTTCGATAGGCAAATTCAATATTAGAGTAGTATAATGGGCAGGATTGAAGCCCCAAACGCCTACTGCTGTTTTGTATATATCCCAAATCCAGAAGAAAATAGCAACAAAAAACAAGGCTGGAAATAGCGCTCGCCAATAAGTATAAAAATGCACCCGCCGATCAAAACTCATGGAAAGCACTGGAATCAAAGCAAACAGATGAAGATAAAAATAAAGATAACGTGTCTCAAAGGCTTGAATTTCAACTATTTTTTGAACCTCAAAAATCAGATTATCTGTTTGTACCGTGTCAGTAATCCATTGCAAAGCTACCAGCAACAGCGGCATCAAAAGGATAAATAATTTTATTATGTTTTTCTTAGAGAAAGCTTGATTCATTTACAACATATTCAGACTGTTACGCAACGCAGAGCTAAATATCAGCATCACTTTTTTGCTATCGGGTACTCGGATTCGCTCTTTGGTGACGCGATGCGCTGGTGCATTCTTGATTTTCTGAAACAATTTTGTATAATATACATACGCCAGATACACCCCAAAACGAGCGCCTTTCGGCAATTGGGCGATGCCCAGAAGTGCATTATCAAAATCTTTTTTAATATCGGCTTCGATTTGAAGTTTATCCTCGATAGTAAAATTAGTAAAGTCCACACCTGGAAAGTAAACTCGACCCCGATCATCAAAATCGCTGCGCATATCACGCAAAAAATTAATTTTTTGAAAAGCCGCGCCAAGACTGCGCGCCGGCGCTTTCAGTTTTTGATACAGAGCATCATCACCTTCTACGAATACCCGCAAACACATGAGCCCCACTACTTCTGCCGATCCGTAGATATATTGTTGATATAATTTATCTTCATACGCATGGAAGTGTAAATCCATTTCCATGCTGTCCAGAAACGCATCAATCAGTTCTATTTCAATATGATATTCATGCACCGTCTGTTGGAAAGATTGTAATACGGGATTTAAACTAATGCCTTCCTCAATGGCCCGATATGTGTCTTCGCGGAAACGCTGGAGTAACGTTGCTTTAGAATAATCATGAAAAGTATCCACAATTTCATCCGCAAAACGAACAAAACCGTAAATCGCATAAATTGGGTCGCGCAATTTCTTATCGAAGGCCCGAATCCCCATAGAGAACGAAGTACTGTACCGGTTGGTAATCAAGTGGCTGCACTCCATGCAGGTTTTAAGATACAATTGCATTTGGGTCATGGTCAAAAGTATTGGAATATTGGATAGATGGAATTTTGGAATTGTGAATTAGAACAGTGTTCCTTATTTCCAAAATTCCATTTTATAGTTTAATATTTTTTATAATTTCTTTCGCAACTACTTGCCCGGAAATCAATGATGGCGGCATTCCTGGGCCGGGGGTGGTCAACTGACCGGCATAAAACAGATTGCTTACTTTTTTGCTGCGTAGGCGCGGTTTTAAAAATGCGGTTTGCAATAATGTATTCGCTAAACCATACGCATTGCCTTTATATGCGTTATAATCTTTTTTAAAATCATTATGTGCAAAAGAACGCTTGTATATAATGTGCTTACGAATATCTTGCCCTGTAAGGTTTTCCAAACGATCCATTACAATCGAAAAATATTGTTCACGCAAAGCTTCGGTATCTTCCAAATCGGGCGCAAGCGGTATCAAAACGAATAAATTTTCACAACCTTCAGGTGCAACGCTCGCATCCGTCACGGAAGGCGCGCAGACATAAAACAGTGGCTTGCTGGGCCATTGTGGCTTTTCGTAAATTTCTATGGCGTGTTGATCAAAATCCGCATCAAAAAATAAATTGTGGTGGTGTAAATTAATCAATTTCTTATCAATTCCCAGATAAAAAAGTAAAGAAGAAGGCGCCATAACGCGTTTATCCCAATACTGCTCGGTATATTGGCGATTTTTTTTATGTAATAATTCTTGTTCAACATGATGATAATCTGCCCCACCTATTATTATATCAGTATCATACTCTTGATGTTGTGTAATAACTTTTGTGGCATGACCATTGGGTACATAAATACTTTTCACCTCTTGATTCAAATGGATTTTTACACCCATTTCTTCCGCCAGCGCCAGCATCCCTTCGATGATTTTATACATTCCACCCATCGGATACCAAGTGCCCAGCGCTAAATCGGCATAATTCATCAAGCTATACATCGCCGGCGTATGCTCAGGTTTAGCACCCAGGAACAAGACCGGAAACTCCAGCATTTGAATTAATTGCTTGTTTTTGAACAGCTTGCGAATGGACTTTGAAATCGAAGAAAACATTTGGAGGCGAAACAAACTTGCCACGATGCGCCAATCGGCGAATTCCAGCACCGAAAGGCTCGGTTTATGCACAAATTCGCTCATTCCAACTTGATATTTGTACTCGGCCTCGGCTAAGAATTTTTTCAAATGCGCGCTGCTACCTAATTCATATTTTTCAAATAATGCATGCAAATCTTCCAGATTAGCAGGCACATCCATCTTATCATTTTTACCAAAGTAAATGCGATAGGAAGGATCAAGTCGAACGAGGTCGTAATAATCGGAAGGTTTTTTACCAAAATGCGCAAAATATTGCTCAAATACATCAGGCATCCAATACCAACTTGGACCCATATCAAAAACAAAACCCTGCTCCACAAATTGTCGCGCGCGACCGCCCGGCGTACTATTTTTTTCCAGAACGGTCACATCATAACCCGCCTGCGCCAAGCAAGTAGCAGCGGACAAGCCCGCGAATCCTGAACCAATGACGATTACTTTTTTTGCCAAAGCTGTTATTTTAAGTCCCCAAATCTCTAAGCCTCCCCTTCAACAGCAATGGAAAAGTTTTGTTTAAGATTTTTTTGCTTTTATAGTCAAATCATCAAACAAAAGAATAGAAATAAAGCAGCAATTATTTTTTGGGCCAGGCCGAATACCCCCCTTTCAAATCATAGACTTTGCTGAAACCCAGTCCTTCCATGACCCTGGCAGCCTTTCCACTACGCACGCCAGAAAGACAGAAAATATACACTGGTTTGTTTTTGTCTAAAGATTGGATTCGTGCAGAAAAATCTTCAGCGAGATAATTGATATTCAATGCATTCTCAATACTTCCTGCTGCAAACTCTTTAGGCGTGCGTACATCTACTAGTTGTATATCACCATTCGAAATTTTTGTTTTGAAATCGCTCGCAGATAAAACTTCATGCTTCGCGTCAGAGCCAATTTTATTGGTTTTATCTTGTGATTGGCAGGCAAATACTGATAAAAAGGCGATATTCAGGAAAAAAAGAATTCTTTTCATTTTGCTCAAAGTTTTTGCAAAAATATACAATTGATAGCGTTTTTAAAGAAATGAAAATTACGAATTATAATGGTCATACAAAAGCTCTAAAAAAACGAGTATAATCGCTCGAACTGGCTTATTCTATATTTCTTTTTGTCGATTTATTATTATCCTGCAAAAGCCACTATCTTTATCGCCTGAAAATGAAAGCTTTTGCCATGAGGAAATCTACGTTTTATGCCTTGCTACTGTTGGCAAGCGGTCTTACAAACTGTGTGCCGCCCAGCAATGAGCAGTTCACTGATGTAAACATTGATTTGAAAGACCCTGTTTTTCAGCAAATCCATGAGCTTCAAGATCGCCAAAATCTGGATAGTCTTTATACCTTTTTTACCAACGAAAATCCTAATTACCGCTACCTCGCAGCAGTAGCTTTTGGATCGATTCGAAAAGCAGAAACCATCGACCAATTGGCAACTTTGCTTCAAGATGAAGTGCCGGAAGTGCGCGCAGCTGCAGCTTATGCCTTGGGGCAAACCAATGATGCCAAAGCAGAACCCTTGCTCATTGAGGCTTTTGACGGAACAGATACCGCCGGCATCTATCGAAAATCCAACCGTGCTATTCTCGAAGCCATCGGAAGATGCGGCACAGCCGAAAGCCTGAAATTCCTTAGTACGATCACGACCTACCAACCCAAAGATACTGCCCTACTTGAAGGGCAAGCTTATGGCATTTATCGTTTTGGTTTGCGGGACATCGTTGCACCCGAAGGCACCGAACGTATGATTTCATTGGCCGGCAACTCGGTTTACCCTGAAAGCGTGCGTTATATAGCTGCCAATTATTTTGCCAGGGTTAGAAATATTGAAATTGATAGTATTCAAAGTATTCCTTTAATACAAATCATTGGTACAGAGGCGAATCCCGACATTCGTATGGCTTTGGCAATAGGATTGGGCAAAGTAAAAACGGCTACCGCACAGGATGCTTTATTGCAATTGTATCAAAAAGAAAGCGATTATCGCGTCAAATGTAATATTCTAAGGGCTTTGAGTAATTTCCCTTACGACAAAGTTCAAGCAACCGTAATACAGGCATTAAAAGACCCGCAAATCCACGTGGCACAACGGGCAGCCCAGTTTTTTGTAGAAAGCGGCATCCCCGAAGACGCTACTGTTTATTGGCGCTTGGCTAAAGATAGTGCCGCCTGGCAAGTTTCGATAGAATTATACGCCGCGGCTTTGCGGCATTTGCCTCCTAATTTTGAGTCGTATCGCAATGGTATTAATTATGAATTGCGCAGAAGATTTGCACAAGCCACTTCGCCATATCACAAAGCCGCTACGCTGCGTGCTTTGAGCGAGTGGGGCTGGAATTTTCGTTTTATTTATCGGGAAGGAATGGCTGCCAAACAACTGGCCGTGCGCACCGCGAGTGCGGATGCTTTAGCTACGCTTTGTCAGAATGCAGCTTTCCGCAGAAATTTTGGTTCGAGCGCTGCCGTTGAGAAAGAATTGGCCTTTATGTTTACACAAATGATACAAACCGGCGATCCGGGCTTGATCTCAGTAGCGGCTGGCGCATTGCGGATACCGGATCGGAATTTTAAAGCACATATTGATAGTCTGAATATCCTAGAAAATGCTTTGACTAAATTGGAATTACCGCGTGAAATCGAAACCTATAATGACTTGAAACGCACCATCGAATTTCTACAAGGTAAAACCGATTTTCAAGCACAAAAACTCGACTACAATCACCCGATTGATTGGGAAGTAATTAAAAACTTAAGCCCTGAGCCAAAAGCGTTGTTGCGTACTAATCGCGGCGACATCACGATTCGGCTCTTGCCAGAAATCGCGCCGGGTTCGGTGGTCAATTTTGTGCAATTAGCCAAAGATGGATTTTATGATGGAAAGACCTTTCATCGGGTGGTAGCGAATTTTGTGGTTCAAGGAGGTTGTCCGCGCGGCGATGGCTACGGCAGTTTGGATTATTCGATTCGTTCTGAATTGCCGCCTATTTACTACGACCGCGAAGGCTACGTGGGCATGGCTTCTGCAGGAAATCATACAGAAGGAACACAGTTTTTTATCACGCATTCTCCGACGCCGCATTTGGATGGGAATTATACTATCTTTGGGCGCGTAGTAGAAGGGATGGACATTGTGCATTTGATTAGAATCGGGGATGTAATTAATAAAGTGTTGATTCAGTAAATATTTGGTTAATGGCTATTCTAGGATGGAAGTTGTTATTTGATTGTTTTTAGAAATGTGTGGAAATGAATTGTTTAATGCTAAAACCTGATAATTGATAACCGATACACCCTAACACAAATAATAAATGAAAAACACTCCACTAACGGAACGTCATATCGCTTTGGGCGCAAGAATGACTGATTTTGCTGGATATAATATGCCCGTTTCTTATAAAGGTATTATTGAAGAACATAATACAGTACGCAATGGCGTGGGCGTATTCGATGTATCGCACATGGGCGAATTTATCGTGCGGGGCAAGCAGGCCTTGGATTTAGTGCAAAAAATTAGTTCCAACGATGCATCCAAACTCGAAATCGGCGAAGCTCAATATTCTTGTATGCCCAACGGCAAAGGCGGCATCGTGGATGACTTGCTCGTGTATCGCTTGCCGGAAGACTATTGCTCAGAAGGCGAAATGGCATTTATGTTGGTGGTCAATGCTTCCAATATTGACAAAGATTGGAATTGGATCAGCAGTCATAATACTTTTGACACCCGATTAATTAATATTTCTGATAAAACCGGACTACTGGCGGTGCAAGGCCCAAAAGCCACAGAAGCCTTACAATCATTGACAGATGTGGATTTGAAAAGTCTGAAATATTATACTTTTACCAAAGGGAAATTTGCGGATTGTGATAATGTATTGATCTCGGCGACTGGCTATACGGGCGCTGGCGGCTTTGAATTGTACGCGGATGCAGACAATATCGGACAAATCTGGGATGCGGTTTTTGAAGCAGGTAAAAGCCTTGATATTCAAGCAATTGGCTTAGGTGCGCGTGATACTTTACGTCTGGAAATGGGCTATTGTTTGTACGGAAATGATATTGACGATACGACTTCTCCGCTGGAAGCAGGCTTGGGTTGGATTACAAAATTGCAAAAAGGCGATTTTATAGATGCGGATTTTCTAAAAAAACAAAAAACGGAAGGACTGAGCCGCAAATTGGTAGGTTTTACAGTCAATGATCGTCGAGTGCCGCGCCATGACTATCCGATTGAGGATTTGGATGGAAATACGATTGGCAAAGTGACTTCCGGTACGCAGTCGCCATCATTGGGCTATCCGATTGGAATGGGTTATGTACAGAGCGAATTTGCTGCGCCCGATACCGAAATTATGATTGTAGCAGGCGGCAAGAAATTAGCAGCTAAAGTAGTAAGAATGCCATTTTTGAAGCAAGGATAAATTTCAAAAAATGGTCATGTTTTCGCTTATTTGAACAAAAGTTTAAATTTTATTTTTACCTTGAACGGATTTTATTTTCAGAAACTTTTGAAAGTTGGCAAAGCAAATGAATTTCCAGGAAGGTAAAGATCGGTTCATACAAGCTTGGGGCGCCTTGGGTTCCAATTGGGGCATCAATCGCACGATGGCACAGATACATGCCTTGCTGCTGATTTCGCCTCAGTCTTTAAGCGCAGAAGAGATCAAGGATGAGCTCAAAATTTCGAGCGGCAACGCCAATATGAACCTCCGGGCGCTGATGGATTGGAATTTGGTGTACAAAGAGCTAAAACCCGGCGAGCGCAAGGAGTATTTTGTGGCGGAGAAAGATATGTGGGAGGTGGTAAAAAATATCATCAGCCAGCGCAAGAAAAAAGAACTGGAGCCAATGCTCAAGGTACTCGATGAACTCTCGGATGTGGAGGCCACTGATGCCGAATCAAGCGAATTTAGCAAAGTGATCAAAGATGTAAAACTCTTTGCCAGCAAAGCAGATTCTACCTTGGATTCACTCACCAAAGCAGATTCCAATTGGTTTGTAGGTACTTTTATGAAAATGGTTAAATAGACGATAATTTTTTAGTCGAAAATTGAACATTGTATTCAATTGAAAATCAATTATTTGATTTATTTTTTTTAATACTAAATTAATTTTAGCCGATATTTATATCATAAAAGTAAGAAGCACGAAATTGAATTTATCTGACTTCGTACTTCCCACTTCGTACCTCGTACTTCAAAACTATCCCATCGAGTGAAGGCCGATCCAGTTGCCCTCTGTATCGTGGAAAACAGCAAAAAATCCAAAGTCTTCGCCAATATCGGTTTTAGCAAGTACAACCTTGCCTCCGGCTGCTTCTACGCGGTTGAGGACGGTGTTCAGGTCAGGATCGCCATTCAGATAAACTTTCGCGCCTTTATCGGTAGGCTCATAGCCTTCGCCGAAGCAAATTGCAGCGCCGACGCCATTGCCTTGCTGATAAGGTAGAATGCCCATCGTGATTGGCCCCATTGGCATTTCAGGCATTTCATAGTTATAAATCGTGCTATAAAATTTTTTCGCGCGCGCGAAATCAGCCACTGGAATTTCAACCCAATTGACTGCATTTACTGGTACTTCCATTGTTTTTGTTTGAAAGGTTATAGAATCGGATGAATTAAAAATCGAGCCAAATTTAAAACAAATAAAACAATTGTGCAATTTTTTAAAACAATAAGTTTTTTATTTTAAATTAACCCTGCACATTTTTGCTCACCTCATTTGGGATCGCCAAATCCAGGATCATAATTTTCTGCCAAATCTTGCCCGAGAGTCCATGTGCTAATTGTTCTACATCATTCACCGCATCAAGTACAACGGTATCGCTGAGGTATTGCGCGTGCAATGCTGCCAGTTTGCTGGTGATGGAAAGTAATTCCGAACAATAATCTAAATAACGCGCTAATTCATAAGCAGTCATCGTTCTGGCGGGCGAAGATGCAGTATTATCAGGAGGAACAAGTAAGTAAGCGGGGTCTTTGGTGAGTTGGTGCATATCTACTACGTGTGCGATACTGCGCAAGCGATGCAAGGCTCGCAAAGTTGCATAGCGCTTGAGTCTTCCTTCCAATGTGCCGAGAAAATACAAAGCAATTGCTAGAAAAATCAGTTCATTAATCGCTGATTCCACCCCTTGTAGAAAATCAGAAATACCATCCACTTGAGGCGACATTTGTCTCAAAGAAGCGCTAAAAACGGCGACTGCCAGGAAAACCAAAGCGAGAATAGTCAAAACGACCAAAATACGTACAATCCAGATAGGTTGTTGCAATCGTGAAATCAATTGCTGGACGCCTGCGCCTACTTGCCGCAACTCGCCACAAACCTGACTCAATCCTGAGCTCGGGAATCGCTCTATGATACGCGTTTCAAGCTTTTCAAGCGTCATCAGAATCAAGTCGCATTTCAATTCGCTATAACGAGGCGGCGCGCTTTTTTTGCGAATAAATAAGGAAAACCATTCTTCGGCAAACATTGGGGTACGACCAAGCATACTTTTCAAGGTTTTTCACCAAAGATAAAGAAATTGTTGATGCTTGATGATAACTTCCAATCTAAAACCTTCAATCTGAAAACTTACTACAACGCTGCTGCATAATGCGAAGGCGCTACCTGAAAATGCTTTTTAAACGTTTTGCTGAAGGCCGCTAAATCAGGAAAGCCACATTCAGAAGCAATTTGAGATAGATTTAAATCTCCATGTCGAATCAAAGAAGAAGCTAATTCCAGCCGTTTTCGCAACATATATTGATGCGGTGTAATACGAAAAGCTTGTTTGAAACTGCGGAAGAAATGAAATTCCGACATACAGCAATATTGAGCGACATCGCTGATAAGCGGACTTTGCAGAAAATGCTCATCCATAAAACTACGACCTTGCAATAAGCGGCGATAAATTTCTTGTCGGGTGCTCGTTTTCACCGATTCCAACGCCCACAGCGCCCGATTATGCTCAGTTTCTTGAATCGCAATAAGTTCTGCCAATTCCATGTACCACTCCTCATTCAAGGGTTCTACCGTTGAAGTATCATCCAAAAGTGCGCGCTCCAAAGGCAAAATTTTCCGGCGCAGCAATGAATTATTCACATGATACACTTGCTCAAAGATCAGCGCGGTTTCGGTTTTGCGTTCAAATAGTCGATCTGGGTCTTGCCGATGAAAACGCGACATGGATTGCAGCGCGTCAAACATCATATCTGGTTGAATATCAATACAAATGCCCAGGGCTATTTCATTGGAATTAAAATAAACCTCGCCGTCCGATTGTTGATTGGCTAATAGCAGTTGTCCTGCCGTAAGCGGGTATTCCTCTTTGCCGATGCGATAATATTCAAGCCCTTCGATCACGTACTTGATGCTGACATTGCGGAAAGCATTTCTGGATTCCGCTTGGTACAACCGCGAAAAATAAGTGCGATTGGCGTTGGAAGGCTGCACGACCGAATGCTTATTGCGGTCGTCAATTTCTATTACACTCAGGTGATTCATTCTTAGTGAGTTTAAAACAGTTTACAAAAAAAAACATGACCCTTACACATATCTTATGCAGGGCAAGCATTTTAAAAACCCACTTGGAATACAATCACTTTGTTTAATAAGACAAACAAAATTAGGAAGGATTGCATGGAAAGTCAATAAAATAAATACTTTTTTCAAAAAATTGAAATTTACCCTAATTTGGGGGAGGCAAATGCCTGCTCAATATCTTTCATTTGCAGATTGCGTTATTAGCTTATGAAATCAATTCAAATCCTCATTTTTCTGTTATTAGCTTGCTGGGGTAGTTGTTCGGCCCAAAGCTTCCTCGATCGTATTTCATTGGAAGATGGATTGAGTCAGAGTCGTTTAAACTGTATCCTTCAAGATAGCCAGGGCTTTATGTGGTTTGGCACGCAACATGGTCTGAATCGTTATGACGGATTTGAAATGAAACATTTTTACCACAATCCTTTTGATTCTACGACGCTTTCGCATGATAATATCAATTTTCTGTTTGAAGATTCCCGGCGGCAATTGTGGGTAGTCGTAGAAGGCGGATTGAATCGCTACGATCCTCTGCATCAACGCTTTGTCCAATACGATCCCATTTTTTCTGCAGTCGGTTTGCCTCGGAGCGACCAGATTACCAGTGTCGCTGAAGATTGTTGGCAGACGATCTGGATCAGCACCATGAATGGTTTATGGCGTTTTATACCTTTTGGGGACAAATATTTAAAAATTCGTTATGAAGCCGATAGTACAAATGCGTATGCACTTAGCCATAGCGCCACCCGACGTGTGGTAGCCGACCAGCACGGCAATATTTGGGTTGCTACTGAAAATGGATTAAATAAAATTGAAATAGAAAACCCGAATCAAAGCCCCCAAAAACAAGAAATCCGGTTTCTCCATGCAAAAAACCATGCCAGCGATATTTTTCACGAAGCTATTTTTCCCATTCGCAGAATGTACTGCGACCGAAAAGGAGCAATATGGTTTACCTCGCTAAATCGCCTTTTTCGAGTGGATGCTGAAAATTTTCATTTACAAGAATTTACAGAAGGATTAGTGGATAGTAATTTGATTATCAATGCCTTATTGATAGATCGATTTGGAGAAGTATGGATTGGTAGCACGAATAAAGGGGTTTTTCATTACATCTTGCAAAATAATCATTTGAAGCTTAAAGAACATATCGAAGAAAATACATATGCCAAAAATGGTTTGAAAAGTAATTTTATCTATGCACTCTACGAAAGTAAAGAAATCGAAGAAGATGTCATTTGGATTGGTACTCGAGAAATGGGATTACATTTGTATAGCCGTTCTAAAAACAGTTTCCGGCAATGGGATCAGATTTTGGCAAAAGACAATAATACCGCGGCTTCTTCTGTCTTCAGCCTTTGTACAGATAGCTTTGGTTATTTGTGGGGCGGCACTTATGAAGGTATTTTTCGGATCAAACGCAGCGATAAATCTTACAAAAAATACAAAATACAGGGCCGTCCTATGGTGGAGCTTCAAACCATCATGGAGGATCGGAATAAAGATTTATGGATAGGTAGTAATGAAGGGCTTTTTAAATATAACCGAAAAAAAGATATGTTTCAACAGATGGCCCTACCCGAAAAAGAAAAACGGCAACCCTGGGTCACTTGCTTGTATGAGGATCGGAATAGAAATTTTTGGATTGGCACATCCGCTTATCTTTTAAAAAAGAATCAAGATGCAGCGCAAATATTTCTAATGGATGATATCATAGATAAATCATTTTCTCGTGGCAGAATCATTATTTCCGC
>JANRME010000068.1:0-10904 GCA_033761835.1 Saprospiraceae bacterium | reverse complement strand
ATCATGCACATAACCATGCACCCGCTGGCTGCGGAAGTAACGATCTTCTTCCGTGGGTACAATTTGGTCTAATTTGAATTTTTTATAAGGATTATAAGTAGCTGTTTGCAAACCAAGCGGTTCATAAAACTCATCATTCATATACTGGTCAATCGGCTTCCCGCTTACTTTTTCTACTAATTTGCTCAACATATAAAAGCCCAAATCGCTATACCGATAATTATTATTGGAATGTAATCTCGACGCATAAATCTGCTTCCACATACTTTCTGCAAAATCCTTGCGCATAAAGAGCTTTTCTGTCACCGGAATATTGTAACGAGTATCTTTTACTTTTTTATAATATTTTGTGGAAGGATACACGCGTCGCCTTGATTTTATAATGGTTTGATTGTAAAATGGAATCCAACTAATCAAGCCAGCCCGATGCGTCATTATATCGCGGATAGAAAGGTTGGCTTTATTCGTGCCACGTAATTCCGGGATATAAAAACCTAATGATTGGTCAATATCTACTTTGCCTTCATCGTATAATTTCATGATTGCCAGTGTAGTAGAAGCGATTTTCGTCACCGAAGCAAGATCATAAAGGTCGCCGAGGTCAACCGCTTTGCTTTTGGTATAAGTATGACTACCAAAAGCTTTTTCATAAACCACTTGTCCGTCTTTTGCCACCAGCACGACGCAACCCGGGGTAGCTTTAGCGGCAATCGCTTCATTGGCAATGGAATCAATCCGCGCCAAGGTTGCAGGATTCAATCCCATTTCTTCCGGCATAGCGTAGCCAAATCGACTTGCTTTTTCAACCGAAACGCCAGCGCCATAAGCGCTTTTCGCGGAGGCTGTCACCGGCAGCTTGCCATTGATAGGAATGCCCCCGAACAAGGCTTGAGCCGCAGCGTCTTGAGCCATTGGGTCTTCCTCGTAAGCTACAAGGGGCCACTTGATATAATCAAAATATGTCAAGCTATAAGGCGTGCCAAAGGCCACCAGCACTACCTTCGTTTCTTTGCTTAGATTCTCAATCAAATCGCGTGTACTTTGTGTGATACCGTATTCGCGGCTCGCAAAAGCACTCATATCATGCAAGCTAATAATAACTACATCTTTGTTTTTCAATTGATTAAATAGGTTTGGCGACACTTCTTTTCCAGTTTGAAAATGCTCGATTTTAGCGTAAGAATCCAATCTTTTCTGAAAAAGCGTTTTTACTTCAGCGCCAATTGATAAAGAAGCTATTTTAATATTTAATTTACTGAAAGGCAGCAAGTTTTCTTCATTCCGAACCAAGGTTAGCGCATTTTCATATAATTTTTTCTTGAGGGCCAAAGCTTTTTTGTTGTTCAATTCTACCCGAATGCTATCGTCCGATTGTGGAGTGTAACTCGTCAAGCCCAGGCGGTACTTGGTGCGCAGCATTTTTCGAACGCTGGCTTCCACTTGCGCCTTACTCAAACGTCCATCTGCTATGTATTTTTTGATTTCTCGGATCGAAGCTTCTATATCTTCGGGCAATACCAGCACATCATTTCCTGCCACCAGCGCCTCTGCCTCGACTTGCCCATTGCCAAAATGCTTGGTAACGCCTTTCATTTCAAGGGCATCGGTGAAAACCAAGCCATCAAATCCCATTTCTTCTTTCAGTAAATTGGTAACCGTATTACGCGAAAGCGTGGTCGGTCGATTTGGTCGAGGGTCTAATGCCGGTACGTGCAAATGCGCTACCATTACGCTGCCTACACCTTGCTGCGCGAGCACGCGGAAAGGCATCAATTCGACGCTATCCAATCGATCCATTTTATGATTGATAACGGGCAAGTCCAAATGAGAATCTACATCGGTATCGCCATGTCCGGGGAAATGTTTAGCGCAAGCCAGCACGCCATTATCCTGCATTCCTTTCATATATTCAAATCCTTTGGCAGCAATGTTTTCGCGGTTTTCGCCAAAAGAACGGGTATTGATGACGGGATTTTTTGGATTGTTATTTACATCCACATCGGGAGCAAAGTTGACGGTTATTCCAGTTCGCTTCAATTGATTGGCAATTTCTGCGCCCATCTCATAAATAAGCTTGTTATCTTGAATCGCACCCAAAGTCAGTTGCCTTGGAAAACTAATGGTACTTTCTTTCATACGCATTCCTAACCCCCATTCGCCATCGATAGCGACCATCAAAGGAATTTTACTCAAAGCCTGGTAGCGATTGACCAATTCCAATTGCTTTTCTGGCGTACCCTGGAAAAAGCAAAGACTGCCGACCTGGTAGGTTTTGATCAGATTTTCAACATGGGCAATATGGTCGTCCCCTTTATCGGAATGAGCGCGGATCATAAATAACTGGCCTAAACGTTCATCGTCGCTCATAGCATTATACACCGAATCCACCCAGCGCCGCTCCGCAGCATTGCTATAAATTGGGGCATTGCCATCCTGAGGGATGCACTCCTGCGTGCCGAGCATGAGCACTACTCCACAAAAAAGGTAGAGTAATTTGTTGCTCCATTGAAAAACCGAGGTTTTGGTCGTCTTTACCATTGTACTGCTTTTAAAAAGATGCCAGAAACCAGACGATTTTATTTTAAAATTTTCCGACTTCCCGCTTCCGACTTCTCCAAATCATTGTCCTTGCCTTCTTTGCATTATTCCTGGCTCTATGGCCACTGCTTTTTGAAAATATTCATTTGCTTGATCCTGTTGACCAGCATTATAATAAGCGCTTCCGAGATTAAACCAGGCATCGGCGTCATTGGGATTCAATGCTACGGACTTTGTAAAAAACTCAAGGGCTTTCGCCAAATTGCCAGCATTGCCATACGCCACGCCTAATCCTTGGATCGTACCGAAATCATTGGGCCGCAGCTGTTGCGCATTTTCCAAGTAGCCAATCGCCGTTTGCCATTCTTGTTTTTCCTGGGCATAATATCTTCCCGCCTCAAAATACGTATTTGCCAACTCATTCGTCGCTTTTTCAGGATCAAGATCCATTGCTTTTTGTCCATACACAATAGCTTGGTCATATTGCCCCAAAAAGCGGTAGCAAATGCCAAGATACAAATAAGCGTTTGAATAATATGGATGAATTCTGATAGCCTCTAGCAGATGACCTGCTGCTTCGTTCAACATTTTTGAGCGCTGCTGCTCATTTTTTTCATCGACCGATCGCGTCACTAATTCGCTGCCTAAAGCGTTGCGTAATTTTGCACTATTGGACGAAGTTTGAATATCGGTTGTAAAAAGGGTGAAATTGCTCTTCCAGGCTGGGTTTCGGGCTATAGTTTTAATGCTGAATAGCATTGCAATTATTAGTAAGACGCTCAACGTCAGATACAATTGCCCAAAACTCGTTATTTTTTTCTTATAAGTCAAGTGGTAAGCCAAAGCGCTTATCGCAATACAAAAACCAACCGAAGGCATAAATAAAAGGCGCTCTGCCATATTCGTGCCTACCTGGAAAACAATGTTGGAAACCAGCGAAAGCGTCAATAAATAAAATAAAATGCCATAAGCAATTGGATTTTTTTTGCGAAAGCCTATAATTGCATAAATACCAAGACCAATATATATGAATAAACTCAATAATACTTGCCAATCGCCAAAACTCATGATGTCAATTTGACGGGGATAGTAGTCATGCGTCAATGGATGCGGAAACACCAGTAATTGCAGGTATTTGCCCAAAGTAAATAGTACCGTTGCCAAGCGTTCACCTGCGCTAAACGGTACGTATTGATTGCCTTCCAGCTTCAGGAAAGGATTGTTCATTAATTCCGTTGGAGGATTGCCACCTCCAAATCCGATAATCGAAGTGCGAAGTACGAGGAACAGGGCCGCTGCCACAATAAAAGGGAGCGTTTGAACAAGAATTTGATTGGTTTTTGCCTTTGTAAAAAAATAAAACGTAAGCGGCGTCACAACTACAAAAGTAATGGCATTTTCTTTTGATAAAAGCGCCAAAAAGAAGACAATTCCAGCTAGTATATTCAACCCATTTTTTTTCTCTTGAAATGCTCGGAAAGAAAAGTATAAAGCCGCCAAACTACCCAATAGTGCTAAGATTTCATCGCGCCCTTTGATATTCGCAACCGCCTCGGTATGAATCGGATGCGTGATAAATAGTAAACTTGTTGCGATAGCAATAAAATAAGCCTTTGTCGGGTCTTGTTTAGGTCGGACTAATTGCAATAACAGCCAGTACAACACGAAGCCCGTCAATCCATAGAATAAAGCATTCATCAAATGCCCGACAAAAGGATTCTGCCCAAAGAACTGATATTCAATTGCAAACAAAATTAAACTCAATGGACGATAGCGCCCACCAGCCACCAACGTTTCTTTGCCCTCTTCTTTGAAATAGCCATAAAACGTATCGTATTGCAAAATGCCTGGAATGCCTTGCAAACCATTGGTAGTGAGCATATTTTGCGTAATTACAATTGCATCGTCCTGGGCATAATCGTGACCAAACGTATTTGCATAAAGCAAAAATCCCAACACAAAAATCGCCCAGGCCTGCAAACGCGCATTGGTAAACCAATTGGGAGTGCTTAAAGACGGAACACTTGGTATATTTTTAGGCGCACTCTTAGCCGCTTTCTCAATTTTTGGATACCTCTTTGCCATAGCTTTTAAGTAGTCGAGCAGTTTTAAAGTCGATAGTCAACGGTCGATAGTGTATTACTTTAAAAATCAATAACTTGTTGCAAATGAAAATTAAATTTATACTAAAATAAAATCGTAAGTAAGCAATGGACAAAAATAAACTAATTTAAAATATAAAATAACTAATTGGTTCTCAATAGAATCAGACTTTTGACTGAAAACGATCCAACTATGTAATTACAAAAACATTTAACAAACCGCCCACTAAATCACAACATCACCAGATTGCACCCCAAATTATTCATTTTCTTTTTTTGACAAAACATTTTAGCCTCGCTTTCCCAAAAAAATTGCTTCCTTTCGGAAAAAAATAAACGGCGATCGCTTTGTCTAATGCAATAATAATTCTAATGCTTAGAATGACGCACTATTATTGTTTGCCATAATTTGTATATTTGAAAAATCGAAATCTCTTCATTCAAAAATCAATTAACAAATGAAGTATCACTTACTATTGATTGCAATGCTATTTTCGGCTGTTGCGACTACTTTTGGCCAATTTGGTCAGACCCCAGCGCCAGCGGAAATAGTAACTTCTCCGGTCACCCGTACGATTGCTCTCAAGAACGCTAATATCATTCCCAGTCCTGGTCAGATGATTGAAAAAGGTATTGTTGTGATCAAAGACGGCCTGATTCTAGCCGTAGGGAAAGATGTGAAAATTCCGATAGATGCGAAGGTGATTGACGCTGATTCGATGTACGTTTATGCTGGTTTCATTGATGGCATGTCACACGTTGGTATTCCTGCCCCTCAGAACAATCAAGGACAAGGAGGTTTTGGTGCACAAGCGCAACGCCCTCAGACGCAAGCCCAGCCGCAAATTGACAGAGGCAACCCACCGAACGAAGCAGCAGGCATCTTGCCGGAGAGAAGTGTAGAAACGGTGATTAAAATGGACGATAAATCGGTCGCCGATATGCGCAAATTGGGCTTCACGGCAGCACACATTGTGCCACGCGGGAATATGCTTCCTGGCAAAGGCGCTATTGTTCTGTTGAACGAAAAATCACCTTATCTGCGCAAAGACGCTTCGTTTTTCAGTCAGCTTCAAGGATCGGGTAGGATGTACCCAAGCACCGTGATTGCTGTGATGTCGAAGTATCGGGAATTGTACAAGCAAGCAGAACAAGCAAAAACGCACGAGGCAATGTTTGCCAAGAACCCGAAAGGTATGGAGCGCCCTAATTATAGCCCAACGCTGCAAGCATTTTATCCTGTGATTGACAAGAAACAAACGGTTTTCTTCAATGCGGAAGATGTCTTGTCTATTTATCGGGTCTTTACATTGCAAAAAGACTTAGGATTTTCAATGGTTTTGGCGAATGTAAAACAAGGATGGGAACACGCGGATGCTATTAAAACCAAAGGAATCCCGGTGATTTTATCATTGGATTTGCCGGAAGAACCCAAAACAAGCGAGAATGCGCAAGCAAATGCTTCTGGAAGAACGCCAGGCAGATTAGTAGCAGATCGCAATGAACAGCCGAACGCCGAAGATGCTAAAAAAGAAGAACCCAAGGAAAAAGTAGCCAACGACCCTGAAAAAGAGAAGCTCGAAGCGCGTCGTAAGGAAGAAATGAAAAAATACTTAGCGCAGGCAGGGGTATTTGAAAGCAAAGGCATCGAATTTGGTTTGGCGACCACCGATGCGGATAGCAAAAATATCCACGCCAATTTGCGCAAAATGATCGAAAATGGCTTGACCGAAAAAGCGGCTTTAGCAGCTTTGACGACTACTCCCGCGAAAATGTTGGGTTTATCCGATGTATTGGGCACGATTGAACAAGGCAAAATTGGCAACCTCGTGGTGACGAGCAAGCCTTATTTTGATGAAAAAGCGAAGGTAAAATACGTCTTTGTAGATGGTCAAATGTTTGAATACGAAGACGAGCCAGCCGCGCCTGCTAATCGCGGACGACGTCCAACTGGAGGAGGAACAAATTAATTTTCAAAGTTTAATTTGTAGAAAAAATTCTTAATATGAAAAATTATATCATTCTCATTATAGCCTTTTTTGCGGTAAGCGCCGTTTTCGCGCAGCCCAAAACAGGTAGCTTGTTGATCAAAAACGGCACAATTCTCACGATTACCAAAGGCACTTTGGAGAATACGGATGTGCTGATTGAAAATGGAAAAATTACGAAGATTGGCAAAAACCTGACCGCTCCTCGTGGTATAGAAATAGTGGATGCGACAGGTCAATTTGTAATGCCTGGAATTATTGATGCACATTCTCATCAGGGGATTGCAGCTACTAACGAAGGCACAAATCCTATCACGCCGGAAGTTTTTATCGGTGATGCTTTAGATCCTGTGGACATTGGATTGTATCGTGCCTTAGCAGGCGGTTGCACGAGCTCGCACGCGATGCACGGCTCTGCGAATGTAATCGGCGGCGAATGCGAGACCATCAAGCATCGTTGGGGTACTATGAATCCACAGGACATTGTAATGGAAGGCGCTCCGCGCACGATCAAATTTGCTTTAGGTGAAAATCCAATGCGTTCACATGGTGAAGGCAGCGGCAAAGTGCCCAGCACGCGCATGGGAGTTGAATTCGTGATTCGGGAGGCTTTTACAAACGCCCAAAAATACATGGCCGCCTGGGACAAGTACAACAAAGAAAAAGCGACAAACCCTACTGCCGTAGCCCCTACTTATAATCGTCGGATGGAGACTTTGGCGGATATTTTGAAAGGCAATATCATTATTCATTGTCACTCTTATCGGGCGGACGAAATTTATATGCTGCTGAATGTTTGCAAGGATTTTGGCGTGAAAAAATTAGTTTTCCAGCATACCAACGAAGGCTTCAAAGTGGCACCTGAACTCGCTGCTTTTGGCGCGGGCGCTTCGGTATTCGCTGACTGGTGGGCTTATAAATTTGAAGTGTATTATTCTACGGCTTATAATGCTGCGATTCTGACTAAAAATGGCGTAGTCACTTCTATTAACTCCGATGATGCCAATTTGATTCGTCACCTCAACCACGAAGCTGCTAAAACTCAACGTTATGGCGGCCTGAGCGATGATGAGGCTTTGGCTTTAATCACGATCAATCCAGCGAAACAGCTGGGCGTTGCCGATCGCATTGGTTCGATTGAAGTTGGCAAAGATGGCGATATTGCTATTTTCAATAAGCATCCGCTTTCAGTGTATTCGGTAGTGCAAAAATCCATTATAGAAGGCATCGTTTATTTTGATATTGCAAAAAGCGCCGACGATGCGCGTGTAAGTGTGAATCCGGAGGAGGCTTTGCCTGCATTCTCAATGGAATCTAGCCATCACTCAGAGTTTGATTCGTGCATGAAGGATATGTTCGATTATTTGTTTGGTGGAAAAGAGTAAAGCATTCAATTTTTTTATTCAAAAGTAAATTCAAAAATGAAACATATTGCAAAAATATTCTTGACTATATGCCTGTTAATTAGCACTTTGTTGGCGAATGCGCAAGTAGTTGGAAAATCATCGAGAGGTACATTTGCTTTGACCAATGCTACGATTGTCACCGTCACCAAAGGCACGGTGCAAGGCACTTTGCTGATTCAGGATGGCAAGATTGCTGGTATCGGCACAAATGTAAACGTACCTGCGGGCGCGACCAGAATTGATTGCTCTGGCAAATTCATTTACCCTGGTTTTATTGATGGTGGCACTCAATTGGGTTTGAACGAAGTAGGCTCTGTTTCTCTGACACAGGATTTTAATGAAATTGGAGATTTCACACCACAGATGCAGGCGCTGACTGCCGTGAATCCTAATGCAAGCGCTATTCCTGTGACCCGCGTAGAAGGTGTTACAACTGTTTTGACACAACCAAGTGGCGGCGTCTTTCCTGGGACGGCGGCGCTTATTAATTTGGTGGGCTACACGCCTGATCAAATGTACGCTGGATTCAAAGGCTTGATACTCAATTTCCCGGAGGTGCGTCGTCGCCCCTTTGGCAACGATACGCGCACCGATGAGGATTTGAAAAAAGAAGAAGAAAAGCTCATCAAGCAATTGAATGAAATTTGGGATCAAGGAGCGCTTTACGCAAAAATCAAAGCAGATGGCGGCCAAACCGAGTACAATCCAGAAATGGAAGTCGTTTCAGCGGTTGTAAAAGGAGATATGACTTTATTGCTCGAAGTAAACCGCAATAATGCGATTGAGTCGGCAATCAAATGGGTACAAGATAGAAAGATTAAAAAGGTCGTTTTCACAGGCGTGGCCGAGGGTTGGCGAGTAGCAGATAAAATTGCAGCAGCCAATATTCCTGTGATTACTGGCCCTGTAATTGCTTTGCCGACACGCGAAAGCGATCGCTACGACAAAGCTTATGCCAATGCTGGTTTGATGCAAAAAGCGGGCGTAAAAGTAGCGCTTCGCACCAATGATAACGAAAATGTGCGCAACTTGCCCTTCAACGCTGGTTATGCTGTCGCTTATGGCATGGATAAAGACGCCGCGCTCAAGGCAGTGACCATTACTTCGGCGGAGATTTTTGGTGTGGATAAGACACTGGGTTCTTTGGAAGTGGGCAAAAGCGCAACTTTGTTCGTTTCTACTGGCGATCCATTCGAGACCAAGACCAAGATTACCAACTTATTCATTGATGGCTGGAATGTGCCTTTGGAAAGTCGGCATACCCAGTTATATGAAGAATTTTTAGATCGCAAGCCGGGCTTGAATAAAGGGAAATAATGGTTCATTCATCTGGTGACTCGAAGAAAGTCATCAGATGAATGATATTTCTACGCATCAAAGTGCAGGGAAGGATTTGTTCTTTCTTTGCACTTTGCTATTTTAAAAAAATTCTTCCTAAGAAAACGACATTGCACTTCTCCAAATCATTAAATTCACCACATCACCAAATAAAAACCTGCCATGCTCAAAATAGATATGCACACCCATATTATTCCATCAGAGTTGCCGCGCTGGGCAGATAAATTTGGTTATAAGGGATTTATATATCTGGAAAAGCATAAACCTGGATACGCTCGCATGATGCGCGACGATCAATTTTTCCGCGAAATTGGTTCCAATTGCTGGGATTCTGTCGAACGCATCGAAGAATATGCAAGCCATAAAACCCAAGTGCAGGTTGTTTGCACGATTCCAGTCTTGTTTTCTTATTGGGCGAAACCGCAGGACACCCTTGAAATTTCTAAGTCTTTGAACGATCATATCGCACAATTGGTCAGCGATTATCCGCAGCACTATCTTGGATTGGGCACATTGCCGATGCAAGATACAGACTTGGCAATCAAGGAGTTAGAACGATGCAAAGAGATTGGACTACTCGGCATTCAAATTGGTTCTAATATCAATGATCTTAATCTAAGTGAAGCGCAGTTCTTTCCGATTTTTGAGGCTTGCGAAGCGCTTGGTATGGCGGTTTTAGTACATCCCTGGAATATGATGGGTATGCAATCGATGGAAAAGTACTGGCTGCCCTGGCTGGTGGGTATGCCTGCCGAAACTTCTCGAGCAATATGTTCGATGATTTTCAGTGGCATTTTTGAAAAATTGCCGAAATTAAGAGTCTGCTTTGCGCACGCGGGCGGTTCTTTTTTGCCAACGATTGGTCGCATCGAGCACGGTTACCATTGTCGACCAGACTTAGTAGCGATTGATAACCCTGTAAATCCTCGTAATTACCTCGGCAAATTCTGGGTGGATTGTATCACGCACGACCCGAAAATGCTACAATATGTGCTGGATTTAATGGGCGATGACAAAGTTACACTTGGCTCGGATTATCCTTTTCCATTAGGTGATCTCGATATTGGCGCTTTTATCGAACAAATGGATTTGCCGGAATCCACCGTTCAAAAAATATTTTGTGATAATACACTGAATTGGCTGGATATTCCTAAACATCCTTTTATTGACCTCCAAACGGAATAACTTGTCAAATTATAACAAACTCGACAAGTTGATCTAGAATTTATATTGCAAGGCCAGTTGTAGCGTCTGATTATACCATTTGTATTCAGCTTCTGGAGCTATCACTTGATCGAAAACCGCAATATTAGATAGTGGAAGCAGTCCATGCGTATATCGCATATCTGCCATCCAATGCTCGTTAAAGTCGAAAGCTATGCCAAATAAAGCACTGAGATCAAATTTCCGATCCTTATCCAATACTTGAAAATTGCCGGGCGCATCCGCGGAAAGTAAATAATTCAATTCCAGACCGCCGCTCAAGTAAATAGAAGTAAATATTTCCCAAGAAATTAAGGCAGGTAAACTCA
>JANRME010000067.1:0-9151 GCA_033761835.1 Saprospiraceae bacterium | reverse complement strand
CCGAAAGTAAATCGCTGCCTGCAACATCAGTACAAATAAACTTGCCTGCCGCCCACGGAAATGCTTACGCGCGAAAATAATCATCGCCTGATAAAATACTCGAACGTAATTTAAGCTTCCTTTTTTGGTGCTTTCCCCTTTATAATGTATAATAGTTGTATCAGGAAAATAATAATTTTTATAATTGGCTTTAATAATTCTATAAGATAAATCAATATCTTCACCATACATAAAAAACGATTCGTCCAGCAAGCCTATTTTATCTAAGACAGAGCGCCGCAACAGCATAAAAGCACCCGCTAAAACTTCTATTTCATTTATATCATATTCAGGTAAATAACCAACATGATAATGATTAAATAATTTTGATGTTGGAAAAAGACTCGATAAACCAAACGTTTTGCAAAACGCGACCCAGGGCGTGGGGAACCCGCGTTTACTTTCGGGTAGAAACTTTCCGGAACCATCGATCATGCGCACGCCCAGCCCGCCCGTCTCTGCATGGGCGTCCATAAAGGCGATACATTTTTCAAACGTATTTTCCTGCACTACCGTATCAGGATTTAATAATAATACGTATTCGCCTGAAGATAAATGAATTGCCTGATTATTTGCTTTAGAAAAACCGACATTTTGTTTATTCGCAATCAGCTTTACTTCGGGAAATTTCTCCTGCACCATCTCCACCGAATCATCCACGGAGTTATTATCTACCACCCAAGTTTCCACTTCCAGATTCCGCGAGGCCTTCCGCGCAGAAAGCAGCACCTGCTCCAGGAAGTATTTGACGTTATAATTGACGATGATGATGGAGAGTTTCATGGAAGGCGCTGAAGTTTTTTTTGCAAATAGTGAATAGCTGCCTGGCAATAAATTTGATACATCCCATCACTATCTATTTCTTGCCAGCTTTTAATTTCTTTTTGCAAATCACCTTTGCTCCATTTTTGCCCAGCTTTCTTTTTATATTTATTGTTAAGATTTTTAATCACTTCGTCTATTGCCATTTTTCGGCCATCCACTAAATAACGTACGTTTAAATTTAAAAAATTATTTAAATCATTATCAACTATAGCATCATCAGAGTAAATTTCACCATTATTATCAAATTTCACCAAATTTTCACAAATAGCGTCACGCGGGTCGATTTTTAAAGTTTGATTACCTCGGCTTTGGTCACAATGTTGTAAATGTTTAGCAAAACCTTTATTCCCTCGGCAGACACCCAACATATTTTTATAATTCAAACGAAGTGTTTCATGCTGACTTTGCGCATCATAATGTTCAATCTGCATCATAGGAATGCCCATATTATCTAAAGAAGCTGAAATACGTTGCATACAATACGCACAAAGATGCCCCTGTTCCTTGAGCAAAGCCTGCCGGATATCTTCTTTGTTGCAATTATCATAGGTGGCACCTGGCGTAGAACGATGGGATTTCAACGAAACAGGTTCGTTTGCAATATCTTTCTGGATGTGCTTCATTCCTCATTCAAAAATTCAAGGTGCATTTTGGCGCGCATGATTTCGGGGTCGTCATTGCCGTATTTTTCCTCCATTTCTTCTAATAAATGCTTGGTGGCTTCTATTTCTTCGGGTTTATCCATCAATCGATAGAGTTTTCTGAATTCCTTTTTGACTTCTTCCGGGCGCTCGGTGACATTGAATAAATCTTGCAAAATGGAATTACTATCCCTGCCGAAAGTATGGGGCGTTTTTTCTACCAATTTAAAATCTTCCAGAATAAATACACTCTCCCGCTCCACGCTGCTAATCACCTGCGGTGAATGTGTCGTAAGAATAAACTGAATATTCGGAAAGGTTTTCGTTAATAAAGGCACAATTTTACGCTGCCAGCCGGGATGCAAATGTAATTCAATTTCGTCAATAAGGACGACGCCTTCGCCTTGTAAAGGATCATCTAAACTAGGATTGGCAATGCTCAAACGCCGCGCAATATCACCGACCATTGCAAACATTAAGCGTTCGCCGTGCGAGAGATTGGAAATGGATAATTTTTCGCCGTTTTTCTCAACGATGAGTTCTTCCTGGGGTTGGCGCTGTACGCGGGGATTATTAAAATTTGGTAAAAAAATACTAATCGCTCTGCGGACAGCTTCTAATTCTTTGGAGCGATATTTAGAATTATCTGTAAATCTAATTTGTTCATTTTCATAATCTTCGGTGCTTCTAAACCAACTAAAAAAATCATTAAAAGAATTAGAAGATTTAAATAAAAGCCAAATTTCAAAATTAATATCTTTAGCTTTTAATGATGGAAAGGTTTGGACATATCTGTCAGTAGAGTGAAAGACTATTATATTTCCTATGCCTTCTTTTTTTGATACCTGATTTTTGTCAACTTTTTCTGGAATTTTAATCGAAAATTCTTCCCCAATTTCGTTTATTTCTTGCTTGAGGATTATTTTTTCGTCTATTTCCAAAGAAGTTACAAAAAATTTCTTACCTTTTTTAATATTTAGCCCTAATTTATCAGGCTCGTCAGTTATTACTTCATAATAAGGTTTCACTTCATCAATATACCTGTCAAGTAGATTTTTAATCGCCTCCAACACACTCGTCTTCCCCGATCCATTCACGCCCACGAACACCGCTACATTATTGGGCGCTTCCGGGAAGTTGATCGTCAACTCCTCGAAGCCCCGAAAGTTTTTTAATTCTAATCGCTTGATTCTCATGCAATCGTCGCTTTGATACAAGTTGTAAAGATATGGATTTTTACTAAAAATCGCATATTACCTCATCACCCCATTATCCCTTTACCCATTCGCCAACTTCCTTTCCATCAGCCTTAGCAATCCCACTGTTTTTGGCGTGATGATAATTTCGATCCTGCGATTTTGCGCTTGTCCGCTGCTGCTTGCATTGGAGGCCCTCGGCTGAAACTCGCTGCGCCCATTGGCGGAAACTTGATTAGAAGCAATACTGAAATCTTTGGTGAGAATGCGCGCTACTGCCAAAGCTTGCTCGGAACTCAGTGCCCAATTATCGCTGTAACTGCGATTGCGTGGTTTGCTATTATCGGTATGACCTTCTACCGCGATGTCGATATTGGGATTATTGGCTAAAGCCGGAGCAAATTTTGCAATGATATCCAAGCCTTTACGCGTAAAGCGCTCACTACCAGCACTAAACAGGACATCGGCTGGCAACAACACAATAATTCTACCTTCTATAAATTCGGTTTTTACGGCTTCTGCTTCAAATATTCGGAGCGTGGAATCTAAATTTATATAAAGATTTTGTAAAATTGTATTGCGTTGATTTACTTCAGTTTGTAATTCCTGAATTGCCTGTTCTCTTTTGGATAATGCCTCCGTTTTTTCCTGCAAATTGCGGTTGAGTTGCTCAATTTCAGTGGAAGAGGAGGAAGACAAATTATTCATACGCCCTTTCAAATCCTCATTTTCGGTGCGGAGGTTATTATTGATATATTCGAGCGTGCCATTGGTACGGCTGAGGTCGGTAACTTGGGTAGTGAGATTGCTCACTTGATCTTTGGCATAAGTCAATTCATTGCGCAGGGTCGTTTCTCGCTCTTCCGCGGCTCGTCGGGCATCCAACTCCAACAAATATTTTTTATTAGAAACGCAGGAACTCAATAAAATCAACGCAAAGAAAAAAAGTGTATAATTTCTCATCATCAAAACAGGCTTTTGGGCAAAATTACAAAAATGAAACGATGGAGTTATGGAATGATGGAATATTGCAATGGTGGAGTGTTGGGTTGTTGCCTCAAAACACCCAATTTTCCATCGCTCCAGCATTCCATCACTTCAATAAAATTATCTTAAACGGAAGCTGGACGAACCCAAAATGCCAAAATCAGCGTAAACTGTGGCGACGTAAGTCCCCGATTTGAGTTTTTCCTCAACTGGATAGTTGAAGGACAAACGTTGCGCGCGAGCAAGATTAACTTCTTTTGTCTGCTGTGCTTGTATTTGCAAGGCACTACCGCTTGGCGTCGGGATATTAGCGTTAATCAAAGTTCCTTCGGTTGTTAATAATGCGCCATTCACATCGGTCAAAACGAGATAGAGCGTATGCGCTCCTTGATATTCTTCTGGCAAATCGACCAGATCAAAAGTGATCGCAATTTCGCGGGTTCGACGGGCCTTTGAAGTCAATTTATCAGAGCGCGTTTCCACATCTACCCGGAAAGCCTGTGCTTTGATACCGGCTCGGGTCAGCTTTGCTACTTGATCTTGCAATGTTTGATTGAATTTATTCAGATCGGACACTTGTGAAGTCAATTGTCCTCGCTCCGTCGTTAATTGCTCATTTTCAGCAAGTAATCGTTCATTATCAGTGCGTAATTGCTCATTTTCAGCCTGGAGTTGTCCGATAGCGCCTTCCAATTCGCCTCGAATTTGACGCAACTGATTGATTTCCTGACGCAATCCTGTAGTTGTATTGGCTGACTGGGCTCGAATACTGCGAACAGCCGCTTCTTTTTCCTGCACCAATTTTTGCAAATCTGATAAAGAACCTTGCAAACTATCGTTTTCAGCGCTGGCTAATTGCAGCACATTTTGCAGGCTATCCAAATCCCTTTCCAGATTGGTACGCTCTACCAAAAGCGCATCGCGTTCGGTGTTGGTTTCATTGATTACTTTGTTTTTACCGAAATACGTGATAAGTAAACCAATGAGTGCTAAGACAAATAGCACCGTCATAACGATGGCGTATGTTCTCAAACCTTTTGCTGTGTCCATATTTTTTTATTTAAAAAAGTAGAATACTCACCTTTAGAAGTATAACACTCTGGTTTGAAAAATATTTTAAGAATGAAGGTAAATCCCCAAAATATAGAAGGATCCTCATCAAGAATAGGAATATACGTCACTTTTGGGAGAGGAAGAATAAACCAATCGACAAATGTTAAAGCTTTAGAATCAGGTTGACCATAAAAATCGCTTAAAAAAGAATAACTTACCCCTTTCAATAGAGGTAAGTTATTATAAATAACCCAAACAAATAAACACAAAAACTACATTAAGGCATTAATTACAATACAAATATAAAGGAGATTCACAGGTTAGACTTTATCAAATTTGTCGTTTTTGTTCCACCCCTTTTTTTCATTTTTTTGAATTAAAAACTCATAACTTATTCATTTTTAAATAATTATTAATGTTGATTTGTTTGGAAAAACCTTTATTTTATCTTTATTAGAATCGAAAATATATAAAAATTCTAATATTTTAATTTGCACGAGAGCAGCCTATGGCTGCAAAATAAATCATAGAGAAAAGGGAGAACGAGGTAGAAGAATAGATAAGAATTGAACCCCAATTGATCATTGTCCATTGGAAGTTTTATAAAGAACTTGTTCAGAATTGACGAGTTTGTATCGGCGTCCCTTGGGCATCATCAAAACTTAAAAAAACAGGCCAATACTTAAAATATATTACAATTTTTCTTTAATTTTAAATAAGTTCAAAATATTAACAGTCGATAGCTTATTTCAAATAAAGCTATGACGGGTTTTAAAACAATAACTTATTTGAACAAAAAAAAAGAGAGGCGTTGCAACCTCGTATTTGTCACAACGCCTGAAAGTTTTACTTTTTTGGACCTACCGTGTCAATACCGATAATACCATTTTTTTGTTCGGAGGCCATCCGTACAGCATGACTATAAACAAGGGTTTTCATAGGTAAATTTGTTTTATTGTTAAATAATAGTGTTTACATATTGTTTTTGTGCAATAACACTCTTTACAATACCTGTGTTGCTATCAGATATTGCTGATTGTTTATTGTAAAAAGCAATAATAGAAATCAAATTATGATTTCCGGCGTCTTAAAAGTTTGGAATTTGTGCTTGTTTGGAACTTGTGCTTGTTTGGAACTTGCGTTGGTAAGGTTTTAGTTATTGTCTAAACTTTATGCGTTTTTTTTGAAATTCGAACAAATTTATTATCCAGGTTTTCTAATATCATGTTCCAAAAGTCTTCAAATAAAATAATTTCTACAAAAAAAGATTGATTCCCTATTTCAAGGGAATGCTCTTGAAGATTTTTCAAATAATGTGCCGATTTTCGGGTTACTGCTTCTTTATGAAGGTCATTTTTGGGAAGTGTAAGAAGCATTTTGATGAAATAGTACGAACGTATTGTGTCAGCTTTGTGCAGATAGCGACTGCAATATTGCTCAATTCCTTCGACTTTGTCAAGGGTTTTGCTCCATTTTTTTTGATTAATTAAAAAAATAATTTCAATAATAATAATGGCGACATTCATTCCTCGTTTATCCTTGGCAGAAATTGGCGTTTGATTTAGAAATTTACCCAGCCTAAACTTAGAAGATTTGCTTTGCTCTTCTGTAGGCATTATTTCCCCAATTTCCTGCAGATAGAATAAATATGCTTCCAGTATCCTCCAGTATTCCTGTTGTTCGGCAGGGAGGAACTCAAATCTTTTATGTGCGATGCCGTATAAAAACAATTCGTAAGCTTTTTGGTAATGCCTTGTGTGCAAACCCAGAATGATATAAGCCTCTTGAAAACGATACCAATTATAGGTGCCTTCCTTGAGAAATGTGGGTTTTTGGGCAATCAGATCTGTAAAATCCTTTTCGCTCGTCTGCCGTAGTTGGATCAGGCAAACTACTTTTTGGTACTGAAATACCTGCAAAGGCATACGCGCCACGAAAGGCTTTTGTTCAAAAGAGGTAATAGCTTGATTGCAAATCTGAAACGCTGCCGAATAATTCTGTGTGGAGGTTTGTGAAATGAACCTCAACAGAGTCGTGTACAAAAGCAAATCATGAGTATCATATTTTTCGAGGGCCGGTAAAAGCTCTTGGTAGAACGCTTTTGCTTGGTTTCCGATTTCAACAGGGCTTATTTTGGTATCTGCCTGTTGTGTCATTACTTCTGCGTAGTATTCTTCTGCAAGGCCCTCCAGGGAATACAACTCAAAGTACTTGTTGTACAGGCCTTTGTAAAAACTATACTCTTTTTTGGTGCCGAGTGTAGCGCCGTAGTGCATCCTGAGTGTTCTTGCTATCTCCATGCAGAGATGCGTGAATTCATATTTTTCTGCCTGGCTCAAAATTTTCTTGGAAAGATCAATCCCTGCTTCGCGAGCGTTTTCTCCGAGCAATATTTTCACAGCGGCCCAGTTTTTGTGGCATTCCTGATAAGCACGCTGTCGATCGGTATATGAAGATTTTTTAAGATCAATGAAAAAAAGCGCATTGGTGAGGCGTCGGATAAGCTTGGCTTTTAGCTTTCGATAGTTGGAATCTGGCTGACCCGTTTCAAAAATTGCACGCGCGGCATCTTCATCTGTTTGAAACAAACCTTGATTAACACCATCGTATAAAATCTTTAACTTTGGATCTTTGGAAAATAGAAATGCAGTATGCCCTATTGCACGAATTTTGTTTCTGGTAATGATATATACCAATTCCTTCAGCGCTTGCATTTCTGTATTATTTACTCATGGCAGCACAAGGATACATGACTATAACTGCTATGAATGCTTTTGAAAAATGAAAGCTGTAATCACCTACAACTTTCTATGCCAATGTAAAAAAAGTATTTGATTTTCTTGAAAAAAGGTGACAAACAGAGTTGCCTTTGGTTTTAACTGCCTAAAAATAAGCATGAAAATCACATTTCACAAATTAATATAAGAATAATAGTGATTTTCAAAGCATTTGACAAGAGAAAAATGGTAGTTCTTTCTGGAGACGCAAATTTTATCAATGAAAAATTCATATAAGGATGAAGTAGGCTAATATTAATAAAAATAATAAAGGGTAGTGACCCTCCCGTCATACCCTTGTTTTGTAAGATTGCCCTTGAGATACGCAAAAAAAATTAATTCTTGCGATCTCGGCGGTTTTCTTTTCGGTCGCGTTTGTTTTCGCGGCGATCTGCAACATTTTCTTTATGATCTCGGACATCTTCTTTCTTGTCACGCACATCCTCACGGGCATCGCGCACATCTTCTTTTTTATCTCGGATACCTCCTTGGTGCTGGGCATCAATCACATCTTCGTGTCTGTCGCGTACATCCTCGCGGCGATCTTTTTTATTTTCTCTGCGGTCACGTTTGTTTTCAAGACGATCCGCTCGATTTTCTTTGCGATCAATCACATCTTCTATTTTGTCGGCGGATTGAGCTTGAGCGGTGGCCGGCGTCAGAACAAACAAAGTGAGTAAAAATGCACTCGTGATTAACAAGCGGAAGACAAAAGCATTGGTTTTCATAGTTCTCAAATTTTAGTGTTTGAAAATTTGATCTTATGACGTAGCAATCTTCCAAACGTTTAATTCTGCCGATTGGCTTTAATGTTTTTTTAACAACTTTATTGTGTGAAAGCAAATTGAACAATATTCGCGCCCATTTGCAAGGAAGCTCGCCGCACCGGCTCCGGGTCGTTGTGTACTTCCTGCGATTCCCAACCGTCGCTGATATTGCTTTCGGCAGTAAATATACACACAATGCGCCCTTCGTGCAGGATAGCAAAGGTTTGCGGGGGTTTTTGGTCGTGCTCGTGTACCTTTGGGATGCCGTTTGGAAACTTGAATTTCTGATTGTACACTGGGTGTGCATAAGGTAATTCTATCAATTCCTTATCGGGAAATACTTTTTTGATTGCCAAGCGGAAGTATTTGTCCATGCCGTAATCGTCATCTACATAAAGGAAACCGCCACCGAGCAAGTAATTACGGAGGTTTTCGGCTTCCGCATCTGAAAGTACAACATTGCCGTGCCCGGTCATAAACAAGAATGGATAATTAAATATCTCCGCGCTGCCGACTTCCACCGTCGCGTAGCTTTGGTCAAAATTCATGTTCAATTGCTCGTTGCAAAAATTAGTGAGATTTTGCAGTGCATCCACCACCGAGTACCAATCGCCGCCGCCGCTATACTTGAGCAAAGCGAGTTTGATGCTGCGTTGAGCAATGGCTGTGGAGCTAAAAAGTAGCATTGCTAAGAATATCCAGGTTATTTTCTTCATTTTTCTGAATTTTTGAACTCGAAAATTTTGCTATAAAACGTTTTTACAGCCATTTCTTTTTCCGAAAGTAGAACAAGGTAAGCAAAGATGACAAAACCATGAGCGAAATTGCAAATGGGTATCCGTATTTCCAATTCAGTTCTGGCATAT
>JANRME010000066.1:0-5611 GCA_033761835.1 Saprospiraceae bacterium | reverse complement strand
GACAAACCACCACTGCCTGCCGGAACAAAATCTTTTATAAAATTACCGGTGGCTAAATCATAAAGTTTAACAGCGTGCGTATTTCGGCTACTCACATACACCACATTTTGTGCAACAGTGGGGGAAAGGAAAGCGATAATTAAACATATAATTGCCAAAGTGCGGGTCAAAACAGCTTGGTAGTCAAAGGGTTTCATAGCTTTTGTATTTGTATTAAGATTAAGATGCAAAGTTGCAAATTAAGCCGCCCTGCCTATTATCCTTTGTCTATCCTTGCTATTCTGTTATAAAAAATAATAAGAATTTCTATATAATTGATATGGTTTAATATTTATTCAATATTGATATGCAATGCATTTATCTCTCATTTTGCTCAGTTCAGATTATAAAAAAGAGATACTCCAATGCTCTTATTTTGAAACACTGGAGTTCTCTTGATAACCATTTTGTATGAAAATCACCCGTTCAATGGTTAATTGAAGGTTGCAATATATGAGCATCTGATTTAAAGGAGTTGTTTATTCTTGCTATATTTCAACGTTCATGCGCTTTCTATGAAATAAATTTTCGCCTTGTCTTTATAATAAAAACCAGATATTTTTATTCTATTATAAGTTTTTCGGTCACCAGAAATGCGCCAGCATATAATTGTAATAAATAAATACCGGCAGGTAATGAAGAAATTTGCAGGCTTTGCTGGTGCCTGCCGCTTAATTGCTCTGTTTCAGGCAATTCTATAATTTTTTTACCGTGCATATCCAATAATTGTATCTTGATAACTGCGTTTTCTTTTAAAGTATAAAAGAGTTCTATTCTGTCTTTAGCAGGGTTTGGAAAGACAGATAAATTTAATGTTTCTTTAATATCTTTAATAGGAGTAATAACTACCGGATTAATCAGCTTGCTAAAATCTATTAAATGGTAGCGCATCGTGTCCGAAAAACCCATCGCATCCGTTGCAATCACTTGAAAAAAGGTATTCCGATATTCAGTGGCGGTTTGAGGGCTGATCGTCACTTTATTGTTTTGTAAAGTAATCCCAGAGGGTGCGTTTATGAGTTGGTACTGAATGGGGGCAACGCCGCCGCTTACGCTGAATTGGTCGGTGATATTTACATTTGATAAGCGAAATGACTTACCTGCTATTGGGTAGAAGCGAGGCGTATAAAGAGTCTGTGGACCAACTTCAAAATCGGTATGTAATACTTCTTGGTCTTTATATAAAATTCGTGCTGCCCATTTTCCAAAATCATTATTATTTATATTCCAATTCCAAGTAAAAACGTGCCATTGAATGCCTCTTTTGGTTGTAATAATTTTATTTTGTTGTATAAACAAACTTCCGTCAGGGCGATAGACTTGTACAAGATAGCGTTCATTAGGGCTGCCTTGAAATGCTACCCAAAAGCCAAGCTTCGATTCATTAGCGCCATAGATACGCGGTCGGATGGGCCGATCTTTTAGTGCTGTTTCTCCAAAAAAATTGTTCGCCTCATTACCAACAATCGAAAAATTATTAAAAATATCCGCATCAAGAATGCGCAAAGCAGTATCACCAGGATAATGGTAGGAATTTGCCCAAGCGCCACTGGGCGAGCCACAAACGCCATGAAATGGGTCTCGGCTTACAAAATTGCTCGTATTTCCTACCCTGTCCTTTATTTCAAAATGAAGATGTGGAATAGGCGTAGCGCCCGAACTGCCTACCATTGCCAGGAACTGCCCGGCTTTCACTTGCTCGCCAATTTTGACAGCCACGGAGTTCGTCCTCAGATGCCAATACTCTGTAAGCAAGCCACCGGAGTGTAAAATATTAAGGCCATTCGCTTCACCTTGATACGGCGGCCAGTAATTGCGGTCGAATTGATCGTGCTGCTCCCAACCTACAACTCCATCGCCAGCAGCCAGAATGGCAATGCCTTCATCCATTAAACGAAAATTATAAGCCGTTATATCCGTGCCGGTATGTCCGTCATACACATATTGGTCGTTGCACCGATAATCCTGCATAGTGCCGGCAGATTTATTATTATCATAATGCATCATAAAAAACAAGCCTTGATATAAATTTCGATCTAATGGCCATTGCAAAAGTGGTTGCGCAGTAGCGCAAAAATCAATAACTACCTGAAAAACAAGTAATAAAATGAATAATTTCTTCATAGCTTCATGTGTATAAAATTTTATTACAAGTAAATTCGATATTCTTAACGCTGAAGTAAAAAACTGCCACTCAATTGCCCATTACCAGCCGCAAAAACATAATGGAATGTGCCGTTTGGCAGGTTTTCCGTATTAAAGGAAAAAACATGATTTCCAGGCTCCAAAATTCCTTCCCAAATATTTGCTATTTTTTGCCCATTATTATTGATAATGAATAATTTCCCCGTTATATTTTCTTTTATTTGAATTGAGAACTGAATCAACTCATTTGCAGGATTTGGCAAAACCTGAATGGCGATCTTATCAGACAAATCCACTTGATTCGCCGAGGAGATTAAGGCTTCGCGTATCAGAATGCTGTTTGGAGCTACCATTCCGCCCGATTGCGTAAAAAGATCAAGCTCGTTAGTTGTAAAATTATAGCGATATATTTTATTATCCGTCCAATCGCAGAGATACAGATTACCTTGATTATCAAAATCAAAACCCTCCACATTCTTTAAACTGGTAATTAAAGTGGATTTAAAAGCACCGGTTTTACCATCGAATGCCAGCACATCACCCAATATCCAATCTGCTACATACAATGTGCCAGTAGCATCAAACCAAACATTGATAGGGCCTCTCACCTGTCCGGTAGGAATAAATGTGCCTATAAAATTCCCATTTGTATCAAATTTTAAAACGCTACCATTCAATCCATCGCCATATTGCACCACCAAAAGATTACCGGTATCATCCCAGGCATGACCGCCGCCATTGGGTACACCAATACTGGTGAATTCATCGATAAAAGCACCCGTTTTTAGATTAAATCGAACCACTTTATTATTAGTTGTGCCCCATTGACTCACATAAATCAAACTGTCTTTCCAAATGGTTGTTTTTGTTGGGTTGTCAAGTGCATACCCAGTAGTAAAATTTCCAAGATATGCGCCGGTCTCGCCATCATATTTTTTAATCGCGCTATTGCCGCGGGCTGTCACCAGCAAAAATCCATCGGGATGCCATATCACTTCTTGTGGAAATGACAAGCCGCCACTGCCCGGCGATATGAAATCGCCAAGATAATTTCCGGTAACAAAGTCATAACGCTTTATCGAATGGGTATTACGACTGCTGACAAAAACATTTTGTGTGTAAGAATGTACCCCTGAACCTATAATAACGAATAAAAGCATAGCAATTCGAAGTGCCGATTTATTAAAACAAAAAGAAATCATGATATTTTATTTTTAAAATATAAAATTAGAGCGGCTAATGAATTCAAATCTATATCAAAGCCGAAAGTGTAACAACAGCTATGTGACGGATGACCGATCTTTTGTGATGACTGACAGGAAAATAGATATAGGCTGACAGGATACGTATCCTCAAACTGATAGAAATTTTATTTCAAGGCAATTATTAAAAAACGCTACCCCTATCTTATGATTCAAAATTGATATATAATTCCAAAAGTTGCATCCAGTTTATCCTCCACATTAATATTGGTAACCAGGTCTCCAAAATCTACACGCAACCCGCCGATTGTGGCTCGTATATTCATTTTTTTATACACCGGCATTTCCACGCCGATACCATATTTGAGCATTCCCTGCTCATCTTTTTGTTTATAAGGTCCAAACTGATCTGTGATTGTTACATCAAATTTCCGGGTCGTTTCATTTCCATAAGCAAAAGCCATTATATTCCGGTGCTTACCGAGCGCTACACCCACCGTTAATCCAATCCCGCTTTGAGTATTGTTCTTGTAATGAATTTCTAATTGTTTTTCGGGGTCTATATGCATCAAATTCCCATCGGTAAAACCGAATTGAAATTCCACGCCTGCCAGCAACCTGTTTTTCAAAAACTGCTTGCGAAAACCAGCAGCAAACTCCGCCACAAAGCGTGATTCTTGCGCCAGCACGTCCACGCCATCTACAAAAGAGCCGCCGAATAAATTCTGCGAGCCGACATTAGCGCCCAGGTAAAAGCCATCAAAGGATTTATTATGTATAATATCTGTCTTGTTCTCTTGTACTACCTTATTTTGAGCCAATACAAGTGTTGGAGTAAATAAAATGAGTAAGAAAAATTTTATTTTTAAATATAAATGGGCATTCATTATTATTTATTTAAGTGTTTTATAATATCGCTGCCAATAACCAACCAATTAAGTACGCTTTCGGTATCCTTACCCATTTTTTTACCCATGCGCACGATAATGGTATTGTCTTCAGGGAAAATGAATAAAAATTGTCCAAGATGCCCGTCTGCATAAACGGCATGGCGATAGCCTCTATATGGCTCCAATGTCCACCAGGCACTTTGGTAATGGATGAGATTATTACGTGGGAAACGATTGGTATCATTATAGTCTGTGAGTTTTTCAATCCATGCTTCCGACACAATACGCTTGTTATTATATTTTCCTTTTTCTAATATTATTTTCCCAATTTTTGCTACATCAATAGCTCGGCAATTAATACCGCTTTCCATTTTCACCATCTTATCCCGCTTGCTATCCAGACTCCAAGAGGCATCAAATTCCATCCCCAAGGGCTTCCAAATTTTTTCTTCCAGGTACCGTGCAGGACTCTTGCCGGTAGTACGTTCCAATATCAAGCCCAGCAATTGCGGGTGATAAGTGTTATATTCATAGGTAACGCCTGGATCACTTTCAATCGTAAGATATAATAATTTTTTTCTCAATCGAGGGCTATAATAAGCTTTTACTCGATCGCCCCAGGGTAAATCACTGTCAATAAATTTTATGCCGGACTTCATGTCGAGTAAATGATCTATAGTAATTTTTTCAAAACGAGCATCCCTTTGTTTTAATTCAGGTAAATAATTGGTGATGGGATCACTCGAACTTTTAATAAATCCATCATCTATTGCAATACCCACTAATAATGATGTAATAGATTTTGCAACCGAAAAAGAAGTATTGATTGAACTTCGCTCATAGCCATTGAAATAATTTTCATACAAAATGCTGTCGTTTCGAATGACAATGAAGGCAGTAGTTTCATTATCCTGGAGTAAAGTTTCTATATTTTTGCGAGGCAAATCCCAATGATATAATACCTCCTGCGTCACAGGTTTGGCATCCATTTTTGAAAAAAGGTAGGGCTGGTCGGTGTGAATATCCTCTTTAGGAAACTTTTTATAATCTTTAATATCAGAGCTTTGCCATAAAACATAGCGTGCCATATAAGTGCAATTCTGAAACAGCAAAGCAAGCGCCAATAGTCCGAATATAATAAATTTGTTCATATGTAGAAAGTAATATTCTTCTTATCAAATAGCAAAAATATTATCTTTCTATCGAAGTTATTTGTCCATCCTTGCTATCTTATTTTGTCCAAAAACAGAGCCAATTCAAACTTATATAGCATCGTTCATTTGATGGGAATAATTTACTGCGTCATCAATTATTTGAATGTATTCTACAATATTA
>JANRME010000065.1:0-4916 GCA_033761835.1 Saprospiraceae bacterium | reverse complement strand
GCTTTTGGCTGGGCTATACTTACAAACCCTACAAATTATTACACCTGTTTTCCAGTGCTAAAATTGGGTGGGGCGCGGTGAATATTCAAACCGATAATTTCGACCCGTTTAACAACGATATTAACGACCAGATTTTTGTACTGACGCCTGAATTGGGCTTAGAACTGAATATTTTCAAGTGGTTTCGCATAGCCGGAGGCGTGGGCTATCGCTGGGTGGATGGCACGAACGGAAAAGGACAATACGACGATGAAACCTTCAGCGGCGCTGTGGCGAATATGACGCTGCGCTTCGGTTGGTTTGGAAATCGCAGATTTTAAAGTAGTGCGATGGTATTTTAGTGTTGTAATATTTTGTTTTTCAGTCAAATGATAATTTCATTTTTGAAATATATTATAACACCATAACACCAACGCACCACAACACCAAATTAAAACAATCTACATAACCCTGAGGCTTCTTCGGTCATTTTTATAAGCAAAACTGAAGGATTTAACTGCGCTTTCGCATGAAAATGCGGGCGTTCCGAGGGAGCTTCTTTTTTTAACACCCGACTTAAGAATGAAAGCTCTTGTAAGAATGTTCACCTTGACGCTTGTAGTCAACCTTGTTCTGATTGCCTTGACACAAGCACAAAACCCGACACAAACAATCAGAGGCACTGTACTTGACAAAGACGCCCAAACTCCCTTGATGGGGGCTACCGTAGTGGTGATGAACACCTCACCTGTAATTGGCACAACGACCGACCTGGATGGCAATTTTCGATTGGAAAACGTTTCCGTAGGACGACACGATTTGCAAGTGACCTATATTGGTTATGAACCGGTGTTGATGAATAGCATTTTGGTGACATCTGGTAAAGAATTGGTAATGAAACTTGAAATGCTGGAGTCCACTGTCACAATGCAAGAGGTCGTCGTCACTGCTGAAACCGACAAAGCCGAAGTACTCAACGAAATGGCGACTGTGAGTGCGCGGTCCTTCACGGTAGAGGAGACCAGTCGCTACGCTGCCAGCGCCTTCGACCCGGCGCGGATGGCACAGAATTTTGCAGGCGTAACCACTGGTGGCGCGGGTTCTGACCTGTTTAATGAAATTATCATTCGAGGCAACTCCCCGCGCGGTGTCCTTTGGCGATTGGAAGGTATCGAAATTCCCAATCCCAATCACTTTGGCGCTTTGGGCAATTCTGGCGGCGGCATTAGTATGCTGAGTAGCAGTACCTTATCCAATTCTGATTTTTATACAGGCGCTTTTCCTTCGGAATTTGGCAGCGCACTTTCGGGCGTTTTTGATTTGAATATACGCAATGGAAATAACGAAAAACGAGAATACTCGCTGATGTTTGGTGCGCTTGGCTTGGAAGCATCTACCGAAGGGCCTTTTCGACAAGGTGGACGTGGCTCTTACTTGATTAATTATCGTTATTCGACTTTGGCGATATTGGAAGCATTAGGCGTGAGTCCTGTCGGTGATGAAATTCCAAAATACCAAGATGTGTCTTTTAAAATCAATTTGCCAACCGAAAATGCTGGGACATTCGCGTTGTTTGGTTTGGGGGGCATCAATAGCTCTGTTTTTGCGCCGGAAGCGGACAGTACGACCTGGGTTGATTTAAGCGACCGTGAAGGGTTTACTTACAAGCAAACCATTGGTACAGTGGGACTTTCGCATCGAATTTTATTATCAGATAAAAGCTATCTGAGAACCATTGCTTCTGCTTCTTACAATCAAACCGAAGATAGTGATTATTGGCTGGACGCAGTCGATGGCTACCGCGAACGCACCAATGAGGTGACTAAAGCTGCTGAATCTGCGATTCGCCTCAGTTCGACGTATAATCACAAATTCAATGCTCAGCATTCGTTACGGATGGGCCTGATTTTCAGTCAATTGGGTTTTGATTTTACGCAAGACGAAGATGAAAACGGTGAAGGCTTAAAGCGCTATTTTGATAATGGCGGCACGACTTATTTAGCGCAAGTTTTTTCGCAATGGAAATACCGCCTCAACGAACGCTGGACACTCAATACGGGTCTGCATTACACTCAGTTATTACTAAATAATAATTTCTCCATTGAGCCCCGTGCGTCGATTCAATGGCGAGTATCGCCCAAGCAATTGTGGAGCGCTTCTGTAGGAGTGCATAGCAAACCCGAGCACTTGGCAGTGTATATGTTCGACGGCACTTTCCCGGATGGCACGGTGCATATTCCAGCGCGGCATTTGGAATTGACCAAAGCGATGCACGCGGTATTGGGCTACGATTATCGGATTGGTGAAAATTTGCGTCTGAAAGCAGAATTATACTATCAATATTTATATGATGTACCGGTAGAGGCAGATTCTGCCAGTACGCATTCGATTATCAATGCCTTCGATATTTGGGAAATTATTGGTACAGAGGGCACTACAAATAATGGAAAAGGCCGAAATATTGGACTAGATTTGACGCTCGAAAAATTCTTTTCCAACCAATATTACTTTTTATTTACTGGTTCTTTATACGATTCGCGTTATACGCCACACAACGGTAAAGAATATAATACCCGTTTTAATGGTAATTATCAAACGACGCTGCTGGCCGGCAAGGAATTCAAAGTTGGTAAAAAAGATAAAAACATTATCGGTTTGAATGGGAAATTTGTGTTGTCCGGCGGTAATCGCTACACTCCTGTCGACCTGGAAGCCTCTCGAAAAAAGGGAGAAGCAGTTTTTTACGAAGACCGTCCTTATGCCGAAAGAGCAGGCATTTACTATCGCTTGGATATTGGCTTTAGTTATAAAATCAATGCTCGGAATCTTACACATTCTATCATGTTCGATATTCAAAACCTGACAAACCGACAAAATGTATTCGGTTTATTTTATGATGAAGACAAACAAGACTTGGAAAAATATTATCAAACTGGGTTGTTCCCAACTTTTAATTATCGAGTAGAATTTTAATATAATGATGATTTAAATCATCGCATAAAACTCAAATAATCAATACATTGAAAAACAATCATTAACTAAAAGCATTTAACATCATGAAGACAATCAAAAAAATGTTTATCTTATTCATCAGTGCAACGGCGCTCATGTACACGCCTGGCTGTTTTGTTGATTTAGACGACGACGACGATTTCTTCGGCTGCGTGGACGCCGATGGCGCGATCGTGAACGAAGTGATTAATATGGCTTCTTTTGATGCGATTGACCTGCGCATCGCTGGTAAAGTCTATATCCGCCAGGGGAATCAACAACGCGTTGAAATAGAAGCACCTCAGCGCTTGATTGATGAAATGGAATTCGATGTACGCGGCGGCGAATGGGAAATCAAAACCGACCGCTGTGTGCGCTATGACAACGATGATTTGATTATTTACATCACGCTACCCAAAATTAGTTCCTTGAAAATCAGTGGTTCGGGTGACATTATCAGCGAAAATACTTTGGAAGTGGAAGACCTCGATTTGCGCATCAGCGGCTCTGGCAGTATTGACGCGGCAATAGAAGCTGATGACATTGACGCTACGATTTCAGGATCGGGTGATATTTATTTGGAAGGCAGGGCTGATGTCCTGAATTTTGTGATCAGTGGTTCGGGCGATTTCAGAGGTTTTAATCTCCTGGTAAATGCTGCCAAAATCACCATCAGCGGTAGCGGCGACGTAGAAGTGAGCGTTGTAGATGCTTTGGATGTGAAAATCTTCGGTAGCGGCGATGTATATTACAAAGGCACTCCGACGATCAATACACAGATTTCCGGCTCTGGTAAAGTGATTAATGCAAATTAATGTATAGGGTAGATGGACACTGGTATAGGGACATCCCTCTAACTTGTTCCCTTGTCCCTCTACCATATTCCCTCTACTCCACACAAAGAAATCGATTGTTGAATGCAATGCTGCCTGCTTTCGTTGAGGAAGTGGGCGGTTTTTGTTTGGGGGTTCAATATTTTCGGGCTTTGCATTCGGGCAGGCAATCGAAGTACGAATGTTCATTAAAATTGTTTAAAAATAAAAATACGCACGCCTATTTTATTGATAGTGAAATATTTGCTAAATCTTTAAAATTTAGTAAATATTATTCTCGAACAGCTCTATCTTATTATTAAAGTTTATATAGAATCACAAAGCTCCAAGTTTGTACCTCACCCCGCCTGACTCAAAACCCGTGTTATAGACTAGTGTTCTTCTCTCGTTCACTTGTCGCTAAGTTTTTTGGTTTAAAAATAATGATTGTCAAAATACCCCAAACTGTTATGAGAAATCCCATATAGTTTATAATGTTTTTGTCGGCAAGGTCGGCTGTAAATGCAATATCCATGGTAGAATGAAAAACTGCACAAATCAAGATACTTGATCGTGAAGAGTTGAACAACCAAGTCAATAATATACTACCTGTCAGAAGACTGAATGTCCAACCGAATACTCCTCCCAAGTCCATTGAGGTATAACCCGGCCTGTAAAAGAAAAGAGGCAAGTGCCAAAACGCCCAAAATACGGTTAGGATAATACTTGAGGTCAACGCGTTAAATTTTTCCTGAAACCTCGGTAGAGCAAAACCACGCCAACCAACTTCTTCTCCAAAACCAAAAAAAATAAGGTTATAAATAAAAAAAGTTAAAAGGTTTAATTGTGGAAACTCTTTGCTTGTAAGAAGCCCTGAAAGATTAATTGATGTTTTGTCAATGAAGTAATGGATGATTGTCGCTATAAAAGCAAGCAGGAAAGGACTGAACAAAGCAATGGTCAGATAAAATAACGGCTTTACTTGCAAACATTTTTTTATTAACCGATATACGCCTTCTTTTCTATGGTAAATCCAAGTTGTCAAGAATGAAGCGATTAAGGGGCCAAGTCCGCCTAGTCCGTGGTGATATGGCAAAGTAGACAAACCTGTAAAACCGAAAGTATGCCCATACA
>JANRME010000064.1:0-6190 GCA_033761835.1 Saprospiraceae bacterium | reverse complement strand
GGGAATTCCAGCAACATATTCGGGCCCAGCGGCGCAGGCGTACCGGCGCCTTTACTTTCTTCGCCATTTTTTACAAAAGTCGTACCCACCCTGTAAATGTTTTCATTATTTACATGATGCTTATCATAACTCAATTCCTGCTTTACCCACAGCAAAATGGTCATGCAACAAGCCATCCCAATGGACAAGCCGAAAATATTAATCAAGGAAAAAATCTTGTTTTTCAGCAGATTACGAAGGGCGATTTTGAAATAATTTTTGAGCATAACAGCGTGATTTGTTTTGATAAACTTTGTCTACTAATTTTGGTTACCCAATTTATCCAATCTTTGTGCCAATTAATGGATTTTTATTTAAAGAGCTGAAAATCAATTGCTTTAAATAATTTCACTTGTCCGCTTCCGAACAAACACCGTCCGATTTCGGACATAAAATTCTTATTTCTAATATTTTCATCTATCTTTACTTTCGAATCGAAATTAGCATATGGAGAATCCAGCGTTAAAGAATGGAAAAATACTGATTATTGACGATAACGAAGACGTGCTGCAAGCCGCGCGCTTGTTCCTGAAGCAATATTTTGCTGAAATTATATTGGAAAAAAATCCTGAGCTATTGCCGCGCCACTTGGAAAATGATTTCGACGTGGTGCTGCTGGATATGAACTTCACAAAGGATGTGAGCAGCGGCTATGAGGGTTTTCATTGGTTGGAAAAAATCCAGGAAATCAATCCTTCCGTGATTGTCATTCTCATTACCGCTTATGGCGATGTAGAAATGGCGGTGCGTGCCATCAAAGCTGGTGCGACCGATTTTGTACTCAAACCCTGGAACAATGCCAAACTGCTGGCGACGCTGTTATCCGCAATGGATTTGCGTCGTTCGCGCCTTCAGGTAGAAAGATTGCTCAACCGTACTCGTATTTTAGATGCGGATACGAGCGCTCATTTTGGCGAACTGCTCGGCATTAGTCCGGCAATGCAGGAAGTATTCACTCAAATTCAAAAAGTTGCCAAAACCGATGCGGATATAATCATATTAGGAGAAAACGGAACGGGTAAAGAAGTGGTAGCCAGGGCGATTCATCATCATTCGCTTCGGGCGAAGGAAGTTTTTGTACGAGTAGATTTGGGCGCTTTGAGCGAAAATTTGTTTGAAAGCGAACTGTTCGGTCACGTCAAAGGCGCTTTCACCGATGCCCGCGAAGACCGCGCCGGGCGCTTCGAAGTGGCTTCGGGCGGTACTTTATTCTTGGATGAAATTGGCAATGTGCCGATGCCTTTGCAATCCAAATTACTCACCGTTTTGCAGACACGCCAGATTACGCGGGTTGGTTCCAATAAGAATCAGTCCATTGACATTCGCCTGATCTGCGCGACAAATATGCCTTTGTATGATATGGTAGCCCGCAATGAGTTCCGCCAGGATTTACTTTATCGCATCAATACCATCGAAATTCACCTACCACCATTGCGTGAACGCCCTGAAGATATTGAGTTATTAGCAAAATATTTTATTCGTTTCTATGCAAAAAAATATCGAAAACCAGTACAAGACATCAGCCATGATGCACTGCAACGCCTTTGTCGTTATGCCTTTCCGGGCAATGTGCGCGAGCTGCAACATATCATCGAACGCGCTGTCATTATGAGCGATGGCGAGACGCTGGGCAACCGCGACTTCGCATTTTCATTGAAAAGCAAGGCTTCCGCTTCGCAGCAAGAGATTGCATTGGATGGTTTTAATCTGGAAGATTTGGAAAAAGCGGTTATTCAGAAGGTTGTGAAAAAATTTGATGGCAATATCACCCAAGCCGCGCGCGAATTGGGCTTGACCCGTGCTTCGCTATATCGTAGATTAGAAAAATATGGTTTATAAACGATTCAAAATCAACGTCTGGAGTCGAATTGCGCTACTCATCCTTTCCTTCCTGGTTTTAGCTTGGCTTTGGTTAGAATCGCCCTACTTCTTTACGCCGCTTGCTTTCACGGCGATTCTAATTTTACAAACTGCCGAACTTATCTCCTACGTTGAAAAAACAAATCGCCGACTCGCCACATTTTTCGAGGCTTTCCGCTACGGCGATTTCACACAATCCTTTGCTGCGCCGCATCAGGGCGCATCTTTTGAGCAATTGGAGACCGCAATGCGAGAGGTGATGTCTTCTTTTCAAAATATCCGCGAAGAACAAGAAGCAACTTTGCAATACCTCGAGTCCATCGTACAGCATTTGGCGCACGGGCTGCTGGTTTTTGATCAAGGTGGCAAAATCATCACGATCAACGAAGGGGCTCGGCAATTGTTAGGGAGTGGTTTATTGCAAAATATAAAAGAAATTGAAATATCTAACCCAAAGCTGTATAAGGCTTTGCGCCAAACGCCCAATCGAGAAACAACATTACTGCATATCTCTGACGAAATTCGACTTTCGATCACCGTCTCTGAATTTAAAAAGCGGGACATTTTGTACCGAATTGTTTCTATCAAAAACATTCAAAACGAACTGCAAATCAATGAATTAGAAGCGTGGCAAAACCTCACCCGCGTGCTCACACATGAGATCGTCAATTCCATGACGCCAATTTCTTCTACGGTTTCTACCGTGATTCCTTTGCTGGAAAGCGAAAAAAATCTTTCCCTTGAAAGTCGTAACGACCTGAGCGATGCCATGCACATCATTCGCCGCCGCAGCGACGCCCTACTTCGGCTCGTGCAGGCTTACCGCACCTTCACAAGAATTCCGGAGGCACATTTCACCACAATGCCCGTCAATCAAGTGTTTCAGCATATTTCCACCCTCTACCAAAGCGAGCTTGCAGAGAAACAAATTGCTTTAGAAATAAGGATTAATCCTTCTGATTTACAACTTCATGCTGACCGCGAATTGCTCGAAACCGTTTTGATAAATTTGATGAAAAATGCCATCGAAGCCTTACAAAATATAGCCAATCCGCGCATTATATTTTCTGCTTCGCTCGACGAACGTCAGCGCCCAATCATTCGTGTGGAAGACAACGGCGTGGGTATTATCCCGGAAGCAATTTCCAAGATTTTTATTCCATTTTATTCTACCAAACCAACCGGATCGGGCATTGGCTTGAGTCTTTGCCGCAAGGTAATGTCCATGCACCGAGGCTTTATTCATGCCGAATCTGCGCCCACTCAAAAAACAGTTTTTACCCTTATTTTTCCGGCGCAAGCTTGATAAAAAAATACTTTCAGCATTTTGCAACTTTTTGAAGATGCGTAAATCCTTAAAATTAGGTTAATGGCGATGGTCTATAACAAAATTCTCTTCTAAAAGTGTAATCTTTGTGACTTACCCGAGTATTGGCAAATAATTATTCTCCCCGACGATCAAATGTTAACAATTCTGAATATTATAAGCCTTTATTAATTTAGAAATCACCCGATGAAAAAATTAACCTTGCTCTTGCTGCTAAGCGCGTCGAGCTATTTTGCAATGGCTCAATCTATTGATTTTTCCAAGAAAACGGTTTCCGCTTTTCGTACTGAAAAACCCATTATTCTGGATGGTGTTTTGAACGAAGAAGATTGGCAAAATGCTGCCAAAGCTATTGATTTTATTCAAAATCAGCCTGCTTTTGGTGCGATGCCCGATCAGCCTACTGAAGTAAAAATTTTGTACGATAATACCGGCTTGTACATTGGCGCGATGCTACACGACACGAAGCCCGATAGCATTTTACAGGAGCTTTCGCAGCGCGATAATCTGGGCAATACCGATTGGTTTGGTTTATTTATAGATGCTTACCGCGACGGTATCAATGGATTTGGATTTATTGTGACGCCCGCCAATGTTCAGTTTGATGCTAAATATTCGACCATGGGCGAAGATGAAGGCTGGGATGCTGTGTGGGAAAGCAAAACGCAGATCACGCCGGAGGGCTGGGTCGTGGAAATCAAGATTCCTTATTCCGCTATTCGTTTTCCGAAAGTGGATGAGCAAACCTGGCATATCAATTTCGGTCGAATGATTCGAAGATTGCAACAAAAAAACTTCTGGAGCCCAGTAAATCCGCAAGTAAACGGCTTTTTAAATCAAGCGGGCTACCTCACCGAGGTGCGCAATATCAAATCGCCACTGCGCTTGCAAGCAACGCCTTTTGTGGCGATTTATGGCGAACGTTATCATGATAATAATAATAATCCAGTAAACAGTTTTGGTCGCTCGTTCAACGGCGGGATGGACATCAAATACGGCATCAACGATGCTTTTACGCTGGATATGACGCTGATTCCTGATTTCGGGGAAGCACAATCGGACAATCAGGTACTCAACCTTTCTCCTTTTGAAGTGCAATTCAACGAAAACCGACAGTTTTTCACCGAAGGAACCGAGCTTTTTAATAAAGGTAACTTATTCTATTCCAGACGAATAGGCGGACAACCCTTACACTATGGAGATGTGTATAATCAATTGAATGAAGGTGAAACAATCGTCGAAAATCCGCAGCAAGCGCAATTATACAATGCCACCAAAATCTCGGGCCGCACCACCAAGGGCTTGGGTATTGGATTCTTTAATGCTACTTCGGGTAGATCGTTTGCGCGTGTGGGCGATGCGGAGGGTGGCGAACGCGAAATCGAAACCGATCCGTTGACTAATTTTAATGTATTTGTACTTGATCAAAATTTGAAATATAATTCTTTTGTGAGCCTAATAAATACAACCGTACTGCGCAACGGCGAAGATTATGATGCAAATGTGACAGGCACTGTTTTTAGTTTGCGTAATAAAACAAATACGTATGAATTTGCCGGTAAAGGGGTAGTTAGTCAGCAATACTTCAAAAACGATTCCCGATTGGGGCATTCTTACAATCTGAATTTAAGAAAAATCGGCGGCAATTGGATTTATGGACTTTATTATAGCGAAGACAGCGATACCTATGATATTAATGATCTTGGCTATTTACCTAATAATAATGTTCGCGCTTTTCAAGGCTGGACGGAATATAATGTTTATAAAGCATTTTGGAAATTTAACCGAGGCGGTGTCGGCTTTTGGAATCGTTATGCAAGGATTTATAATCCTGATGTTTATAGCGATTATGGACTCAATACTTATGCCTGGGCTGAGACCAAAGGTTTTTGGCATTTGAATATTTTTACATATCACGAGCCTTTTGTAACGTATGATTATTTCGAGGCACGCACGCCGGGGCGTTTTTATCGCTATCCGACTAATAATAATTACGGTTTTGAAATTAATACGGATAGCCGAAAGCGATTCCGCGTTTCGGTAGAAACAAATTTCCGCAACTTCAGTGAAACCGGGCGTTACCGCTGGAATTGGTACGTATCTCCGCGATATAGAGTGAATGATAAATTAAATTTTCAATTCTCAATTGGCGCGAATAATTTTGGTAATGATGTTGGTTTTGTAAATAAAGTAAATAATAATGATACCGGAGATCAAGATATTATATTTGGAAGGCGCGATCAATTGACTTTGGAGAATATCTTTACAACCGCATATAATTTTAGTCAGAATATGGCGCTCACTTTCAGGATGCGGCACTATTGGTCAAGAGTGGAATATGATAGTTATCATATGCTGCTTAAAGATGGTGGGTTGGCAGATACAAATTATACAGGAAATCATAATGGCAATTTTGATGCCTTTAATATTGATATGATATATCGCTGGCGATTTGCGCCGGGAAGTGATATTTTTATTATATGGAAAAATGCTTTGCTCAATTTTGATGAGGAGGCCCAGCTTGGTTATTTTGATAATTTGAATGGATTGTTCCGAGCTCCTAACAGCAACAGTTTATCATTAAAAGTGATTTATTTCTTAGATTATAATAATATTGTAAAGAGCCATCGATAAGAAAAATGAATGTTTTTTCAAACCCGACTGAAGGCTGCCTAAAAAAACTGGGCAGCTTTTTTTATTTTTCTACTAACGATTTTTCCAGGAAGCAGGATTTCTTGAACCGTGCAAAATACCAAGTATCAAAACCTGGTCGTCATGTACTACGTAAATGATATTATAACGAAATTTTTCAATAATGGCGCGGCGCTTATTGGCATAAACCTTTTGAAATAGGAAGGGATTCTTGGCAATTAGGTCTGTCTGTTTTTGAAAATATATGATAAACGCATCACCCAAGCCAGCAGATTGTTCATTAAAATAATCTTTTACTTCTTGTAATTCTTG
>JANRME010000063.1:0-3596 GCA_033761835.1 Saprospiraceae bacterium | reverse complement strand
AATCCATGTATAATATCTGTTATATTCGTCATACAATTGATACAAAAGATCAATTTTATGAAGAAGAAAATAATTATTTCGATCAGATGATGCCTAATTATCAGGCACTTGTGAGTCAATTTTATGAAAAACTATTGCAATCGCCTTTCAGGCAAGAGTTAGAAAATAAATGGGGCAAGCAACTTTTTGTGTTGGCAGAATTGGCGCAAAAAACATTCGATCCGATTGTATTGGAGGATTTGCAAGAAGAAAACAAACTCAGCAGCGATTATGTAAAATTAAAAGCAGGCGCAAAAATTATATTTCGAGGTGAAGAATACAATCTTTCCTCCATTCAAAAACAAGAATATAGCCCCGACCGCGCTACCCGCCGCGAAGCCAGTGAAGCGAAATGGGCTTTTTTTGCTGAGAATGCGGCTGCCATTGAGCATATTTTTGATCAATTGGTAAAAGTGCGCCATCGCATTGCGACTAAGTTAGGATTCAAGAATTTTGTAGAATTGGGCTATGCTCGAATGCGCCGGTCTGACTACAATGCAGCGATGGTTGCTAATTACCGTGAGCAAATTCGCCTTCATATTGTACCAATTGCTACCGAATTGTACGAGCGCCAACGCCAACGCCTCGGTGTGGACAAGTTGAAATATTATGACCAGGATGTGCGCTTTCTATCAGGAAATCCGCAACCAAAAGGTGATGCCGCTTGGATCATCGAAAATGCAGGGAAAATGTACGGCGAGCTTTCGCCGGAGACCAAAACTTTTTTTGAAATGATGCGCGATAACGATTTGATGGATCTTGAAACGCGCCCAGGCAAGGCTACTGGTGGTTATTGCACGTTTATCAGTAATTATAAAGCGCCTTTTATTTTTTCCAATTTCAATGGCACGAGTGGTGATATCGAGGTGCTTACACATGAGGCGGGGCACGCTTTTCAAATATATTCAAGTCGTGATATAGAAATTATTGAATATCAGTGGGCTACTTACGAAGCCAGCGAAATCCACTCAATGAGCATGGAATTTTTCACTTGGCCCTGGATGGAACTCTTTTTCCAAGAAGATACCGATAAATTCAAATTCAATCATTTGTCTAATGCCATCAGTTTCTTGCCTTACGGCGTAGCAGTGGATGAATTTCAGCATTTTGTATATGAAAATCCAGAGGCAACTGCTCAAGAACGCAAGCAGGCCTGGCGGGCGATCGAGCAAAAATACTTGCCGCACTTGGATTATGATGGGAATGCGTTTCTTGAGAATGGTGGAATGTGGTACAAGCAAAATCACATCTTCACAGTACCCTTTTATTATATAGATTACACGTTGGCGCAAATTTGTGCTTTCCAATTTTGGAAAAAGAACCGCGAAAATCATGAGAATGCATGGAGCGACTACCTACGCCTGTGCAATGCGGGCGGGAGCAAGTCCTTTCTGGAATTGGTGAAGTTAGCAAATTTGTATTCTCCATTTGAATCGGATAGCGTGGAATCAGTGGTAGGCGTCATCCGTGAATGGCTGGTCACGGTGGATGATTCTAAATTTTAGAATTGCCCTCAAAGAAACTCCTCTGGTGTTAATTGTTGAAAGTTAAGCTTTTAAAGCTTTGGAAATCACAAATTAGCAAGCAGAAATTGCTTATTTTTGTGCAAAATAGCAGCTTATGTATGCGATCATTCTTGGTTTTCTGACGGCTTTTACGCTTACTTATTTTGCCATCCCTTCTATTATTAATATTGCAAAAGAAAAACACCTTTTTGATGAGCCCAATGCGCGCAGTTCACATCGAGTAAAAACACCTTCGTTGGGCGGGATTGCTATTTTTGCGGGTACGATTTTTTCCATTGTACTCTGGACACCTTTTGATCAATTTGGCAGTTTGCAATATATCCTTTGTGCGTTTATGATTATTTTTTTGATCGGTGCCAAAGACGATATTTCTCCTATGTCGCCTTTTAATAAAATGGTAGGGCAGATTTTAGCAGCAAGTATCCTTGTATTTAAATCGGGCATCCAATTCACCAGTATGTACGGCATTTTTGGCGTTGAAAATCAGCCGGGTAATGCTTTTTTCATTTTGCTGTCTATTTTTACTATTTTGGTCATTATCAATGCATTTAATTTGATAGACGGCATCAATGGATTAGCGGGAAGTGTTGGATCGCTAATCGCAGGCACATTGGGTATTTGGTTTTATATGGTAGATAAAATCGAGTTTGCAATCGTTGCGTTTGCTACTGTTGGTGCGGTGATTGCGTTTTTGAAATACAATTATACCCCTGCCAAAATTTTTATGGGCGACACTGGTTCGCTGTTGATTGGTATGGTGTGCGCCATACTTATTATAAAATTTATTGATTTGAATTATTACATGAATGATGGATATCGCTTCAAGTTTGATGCCGCGCCGGCTGTGGCTTTTGGCGTGATGATTCTTCCTTTATTTGATACGTTACGGGTGTTTATTACGCGCATTTTTCGAGGGCAATCGCCTTTTACACCTGATCGCCGGCACATCCATCATCTTCTTATTGATTATGGAATGTCGCATATGCAAGCTACCACCTTGCTGGTATTAGTGAATATTCTTTTTATTGTAATGGTATTTGCATTGCACCAAATGATGGAACTGCATTTGCTGTTGTTTACCGTACTTGCCACCGCCACGATCCTTACGCTCTGGCTGCATTTGACCGTCACCAGAAAGAAATTACACTTTAAAGTATGAACCCTGAATTCTAAGACATGAATTATCTGTTGGTTTTTGTAGGTGGCGGCGTTGGCAGTGTATGTCGTTATGCCATTGGTCATGCCTTGAATCGTTATCATTTCTCTTTTCCTTGGGCTACTTTTATCGCCAATGTGCTGAGTTGTATCATTTTTGGCGTGGTTGCAGCTTTGGTTCTTAAAAATATGATCGCAAATCCGCAATATCGCTTATTGTTACTCACCGGTTTTTGTGGAGGATTGAGTACCTTTTCCACTTTTAGCAATGAAACATTTGTGCTATTTGCAAATGGACAGTGGGTTTATGCTTTGGCAAATATTGCCCTCAGCTTGCTGGTTTGCCTCTTTTGCATATATTTGGGTATGAAGTTCGTTTCACAATAGGTTGTTATTTCTTACTAGTTATCTGGTATCCCGATAATCAAAAATAAAAAAACATTAGACGATGCAATTGACGCACGAAATGCTCAACCGATTAGACCAATTGGAGCAAAAATATGCCGTGATGGGGCAGGACATGCTCTCCTACCTCGATGGCTTGTTGTATGCCGATTATCTTACATATTGGGATTATATTCATTTGGATACTTTATTAAGCTTGCAAAGCCCGCGCACACCATTGCCCGATGAACATATTTTTATAACTTATCATCAGATCACCGAATTATATTTTAAGTTGTCCATTCAGGCGATTGAGCAATTGATTTTTGCGGAACAGATCGAATTACCTTTGTTTATAAGGCAAATGGAGCGCCTCAATCGCTATTTTGAACAGTTAATTCAATCTTTTGACATTATGGTGGATGGCATGGACAAAGAGGAATTCCTGAAATTTCGCATGAGCCTACTGCCTGCCAGCGGATTTCAATCGGC
>JANRME010000062.1:0-10704 GCA_033761835.1 Saprospiraceae bacterium | reverse complement strand
CCATAATCACGCCAGTTAACAAAAAGTAACCCGCCGTTGGCGAAAACGGCGGGTGATAGGCGGTGTAGGGCTGGGGGAACTTGGTTAGCGGAAAATTTCGACAAACGTTGCTAATGTTTGCAAGCAATCTTTTGTTTGTACTTTTAGTGTTATTGGGTATTTAGATAGAATTTTGTCTTTTTCATTAGTTTCCCAATTGCTTGGTATAACAATAAAGTCTGTTATCTTACCTTCGTGATTTATAATTAAATATGAATCGTGTTCTGTAAATTTTCTCATTGTGATACTTTCACAATAGAAACTTCGCTAACAGCATCAGCCCAATCGCCAAGATGTTGTTGCAAAATTTGTGTTAATTGAGGAATTTCTGGTACAAGTATTTCTTTATAAACACCTGTCAGATTTTCGTTTCTTAGTTTAACTGTTAGTGATAGGTTCTGCACTGTCTTTCTCCATTTTTTCAATTGATTCGTAAATATCACGCGCTAACTTCATAGCACCATTTTTAGTTAAATTTGTGTGATTGCTATTGTTTAGAGTGTTTTCGATAGTTTTGGTAAGTTTTTCCTCTTTAGTCATATTACTCTCTTTCTATAATTATTTTATTTACATACTTACAAGTTAGTTTGTTTAGTAACATAAATTCTTCAATTTTATCTTTTACAATGTTTAAATCATAAATGCCAGTTTCTTTGTAAGTAATTGTGTCTTTTACTTTTATTTCTAAAGTAAAAAGTTGCTCTTTATAAGGTTCGTAACGATTACTCATATTAATCTATCCAATAATATTTGCATCTTTCGCAACTGCAAAAGAATTTAGGTTGTTTTAAACGATAAATAAAAGATACAACCATGCGACAAGTGTTATACAAGAAGCGAAAACGAAAAATACCTTTAAAATGTCCACGCATGTTACCTCTGATATAAACGGTTAGTTTCTTCGGAATCTTCCATAAGTTCAATTTTACGCATTTCATCAATTGCTATTGAAAGTATGGATTCGTAATGAACACGAAGCATATTAGCGGCTTGGCCTATTGGTAATTCATCCGCTTCTTTTAAACCAAGTGTTGCACGTTCACGAATTTTGCGTAATGAGTCATATGTACTCATATATCCTCCAATTTACTTTGGCAATAAGGGCAAACTTGTTCGTATTTGTCTTTATTTAAGAAAAAGTCGTTTTCATCTAGTTGCTCGTCACATTCAGAGCAATAGAAATATCTTATTCCTTTAGTGCGATTATCCATGGCAAAACCTCTTTTATTGCGGCTGGCGCTCACTTCACCTTACGCCATTTAATCGTTAGACAGAACTCAAATCTTTACCCGTACCGCGCTATTGTTACATTTCAATTTCGGTTAATTCAAACTCATAATAGGCGTTTTCGTTTCCTTGTTTCTTTTCACCTTTAATGATTTCAAATGTTTTTCCAACAAAACTATCATTTGGATAGTTTTCGTTAAGTTGGCGCGATAAAACTTTATTTACTAAAAGTTTCATCACTTCACCAGTTTCCATATTATCTACTGTGGAAAAGAACGCTTCTTTTTTCTTCATCTGTCCGACAGTGATAGGTGAGGTAAAACGCACATAAACAGGTTTGTGTGTTTCAATTTTCAAAAAAGGAACTCCTGTTACTTTTTTGACAACTTTAAACTTAGGTTTTTCTTTTGACATTTTTTCTACTTTCGACATTTTATTGCCTTTCCATGTTATTTTGGATAAACAACCCAGCCTCTAGCAAATATTGTAGTACCATAATAATTGTAATCATAATCCTCATTAAAAGCTATAGCGGCTATATTTTGAGAATCTAACTCTTTTAGAGTTTTTACACAATTTTCATATGTTCCACAAATAATTTCTGTAAGCATAAAATTGTCTTTCCATGAGTTGCAGTCAAAATCGACTGTAATTGCAATCTATCATAATTTTACGTCATTGCAATAGTTTTCTTCAAAAAATATTTGCCGCGTTTAATTGAATAAATAGGATTATCGGGCGTTTTTGAAATTGTGTTGCCTTTACAGACACTTATAATTTCATCATAATTTAAAATTAAACCTTTACAGGCTAATTTTTGATATTTTTTACGCAATTTTTCGGCGTTTTCGCTTAAATCCGATGTTGATATTTTATCATATGCGTTATTTCTGAAGGCATATATTTTCTTACCCCCGATGCCGCCCGTGTGAAATAATCCTTCGTTTTTCCATTCTCCGAGATTTTCTCCCATTTGCAGAGAATGCTTGCCACTGAAAATAATTGAATCGGTATCACAATAAATCGGTTTTTCGACTTTTTGTAGCGAACGAAATAAAAAGGCACGCACAAATCCCGTAATACTCGCACCTGTTGCAACGTTATAGTGACGCCATTCTGATTCGTCATTACTTTTTGAAATAATAAGCCTGTCATGCAATTCCCCATGAATAGAATAACCTTGTGATAAAGCATTATCAAAATCCTCTAAAGGACACAAGTACGTTGTTTTATATTTTTCAGGGTCGGCAGCAAATTTGCCATAAGCCGAATTTAAATATAATTTTGCAAAAATGTTTTCTGGGCTTCCTTTTGCGCTTGTTGCTTTTATGGTGTAATAATAATCAACATATTTAGAGAAATTGCATGTTTCTAAAAACACTTTCTGTTCAATGTGGATTACTTTACGAAGTTGATTGGTTTCGCGAGCAGCAATTAACTCCCATCCCGTGCAACAAAAAATTCTATTATTTTTATCTGCCGGAAAAATTAACGATTTATCGTCATTGCGAAAAGGGAAAGCACCTGACGATTCGGCCTGAAATTTATAAAAATTGTGTCCCTTTATTTCTGGCTCTTTCTCGTAAGTAGTAATAAATCCCCCTATTGGGTGTTCGTGTTTCATTGCATAGGGGTAAGCACTATTAATATCAAAATATTGCACTTCTTCATTGATAATTCCTTTTTTAAAACATTCAACCCTACCACCAAAATAATATGGTTTTATCTCATTGAAAAATTCCCTGCCTGAGTCCTCAACTTTAATTCCTTCTATCGCTTGCAGCTTTTTTATTGCAGAGCTGGCGATTGTGAGTGAAAAACCGTTTTCGCTTAAAAACTCATCAATTAATTCATATAAAAAGACACAATCGTCTTTTAAATAAGCCGTTATTTTTTCCATATTGCCGGGTTTGTGGCGGTTTTCTTTTTCAAAAATATTATAATCAATTTTTGTTTTTTGGTATGCCGATAATGGAACGGGCAAAATGCAATATGAATCGCAAAATTCCAGTTTTTCGATGCGAAATTGCGCCAGCCTCCCGTTTATCATAATGACTTTTTCCCACGAAGGGATTTTGTCTAGCATGTAGTGAAAATCGAATTTCCCGCCGTTGTGTGCATATAAACGCACATCCTGACCTTTCAAAAACTCGAATAAGTCGTTTACGTGGTTGAAATGTAAAAATCCATCGTCTGGTGCGTAATATCCCCATATAAATGGCTCCGGTATCCTTCCAGCAGAAAAAGGGTCGGTTTCACAGTCAATAACGGCAAATTTTTTAGGCATGGCAGAACCTCTAATAAAATATTTTTTCTACTTTCTGTTCAAATATAATAAAATTATCGTGGTTTATAACGTTCCATATTTTACCATCTAAACCTTTAAATAATCCTTTATCATGATTTTCAGGCCAAGGATTATTTTTATCGTAAAATGCGGCTCCTTTTCTTACAATGGCATTATATATCATGACCTCTTACCTTTTCGCAATTTACGTTTGGATTTTCTTTTACGTGGTGCGCGAAGTTGCGAATTTAAATCTTGTAGGAAGCCTTCTTTTGACTCGTAAATAGTCAAATATTGCATAAAATCCTCGGGGGCACTTTCACGCTCGCCATCCTCAAACTCAACGGTGTAGCGATTTGCCATGGCCAAAATTCTATCTGATAAATCGTCAAGTTTTTCGGCTACCGTGTGCATTTTGGGATTTTTAAACATTAAGGCGGTATCGCCTGCATTTGTGGCAATAACCATATTTTTATTTATTTTGCCTACCGCTTCCCTGATGTGTTTTCTGAAATCTTTTGGTTTCCAGTCAGGTATTATATTGTAAGCAACCTGCCTTTTAGTGGTTTTGTCTGGATATTCGACAATAATTTTACCGTTGCGAATTTTTACTTTGTTTTTTGTGTTTGTAGTTATTTTGCCGTTTTCTACTTTTGTCCCTACGTTTACAATAATCGCCTTTTGGTTTTTAAATGCCTTTTTATATTTCGTGCGCGAAATATTTTTAATAACATACCCTTCTTTCTCTCTATTTAAATATCCTTTTGGTTTCAGCAACTTATAATAATAATCAATTTTACGTTTTTCTTGTTTCGTAAAATTCTTTTTATTGTGAGGAATATTTAGTTTGACGAAAGGGAGGATTTTCTGATATTTATCTATATATGGCATGGCGTGTCTCTCTCATGTCTATTAGTGGTGGGGTGTTGAATGGTTCTTTTTGTGGCAGGACTATTCAACCCCTATCAGAAATGCATAAAAATTTCAACTGAATTTGCAAAAGGCTCATAAACATGGACAAAAACGCAGAAAAACAAGTGGCAGACGAAAACGAGCTTGCCGCCAATTCCAATATTGACGATGTAGTTAACGAAGTTGTGTCGGATGTGGCAGAACCATCGCCAGTAATGGAAAATGAGACACTTTCGGAAGGCAGAACCGAAAGTGAACCTGCCGTTGTGTCCATGCCTCGGCAGGAAAACGCTGTGAAGGGTAAAAGGGGGCGTAAACCTCTCCCCCGTGATGCGTCCGGTAAAATCGTGCGCGACCCTTCACAGCGCCCAAAATTAGAAGGATTAAAGCAATCTGCCACTCAATCGCAAGCCGCGCCTTTAGACCCCGGCATTGAACCAGCGGCAGAAGTCGCCACAATGCTTATAAATACGTCCGGCATGATGCTTGCGGGTGAGGAAGGGGCGATGCTACCTCAAGAACAAATGCTCGCAAAAAGCGGATTTGTCGCCTATTTTAAAGCAAAAGGTATTGATAATGTGCCGCCATGGGTTTTACTCACTGGCGCACTCACCCCGTACTATATGCGCCTCCTTACTCAGACCCCTGCCAAGTCTACAGTTGCAACCGCTTGTCGCCGTGCATGGTTCGGCATCAAGGAATTTTTCATAAAGAGAAAAAATGCACGTTCTAATCATCGGCACAACCATGAGCGGGAAAACAACGCTGGCACGGAAAATGGCAGCGCAAGCAGCTAGTAATAATCGCAACGTTTTAGTGTTAGACCCGTTAAAAGATTCGCGCTGGCTTGATGCTGGCGCATCTTTCCTTACCGATAACCCTGACGAATTCATTTCACTTGCGAAACAAAATACTAATTGTACGCTGATAATTGACGAAGCCGGGGAATTTTGCGGAAGGTATGATAAAGAAAGTTTTTGGCTTGCTACGCGCTCGCGTCACAGGGGGCATCAGTCTATTTTTTGTTCGCAGCGCCCTAATCTTATATCGCCTAATATCCGCTCGAATTGCAGCAAAATATTTTGTTTTTGCGTCAATTACAAAGACGCTAAAAGTTTTGCGGAAGATTTTTGCTGTGATGAACTAGAAAACGCTTCAAACCTCAAGCAAGGCGAATGCATTTACTATTCACGTTACGGCGAGGCAAAGCGATATAATGTTTTTTCTTGAACGATTTTTTATTTTGTGAGAAAATAATTAAATAAGCGGTTCTGCCCCGTTTTAAGTTTAACCCTATAAACAGGCAGATTATGAACAAACACACCATTACGCTAATCCTTACTGGCGCAGCTTCGATTTTTCTTGGCCAGTGGCTTTACAGCAAATACATGAACGGCAGCAAGTAACATGCAATTTGTTACTTCGCGCACATTCCTTGGCACTGTTGCGGCTATTGTCGCAACGGGCGCTCTCCTGAACTTGGCAGGAAAAGGAACTTTTGGAAGCCAAGCCAAAACCCTCGCTAACTTTATCACCAGTGGCTACGGCGCTGGCGCAATCAACTAAAAGGAAACTCCATGTTAAAAACAATCCAGCTTCATGAAACCAAACCGCTAACCACGGGACAAATTTCTACGGTTCAAGTGCCCCCGTATGGTAAAATCCATTCTCTGGTGCTTCGCTTTTCTACCTCCGCTGGTGCGGATGTGACGGAAGCGGCGATTCGCGCAGAAATCGGCAATATTCGCCTTTCCATCAACGGTAAAGACCTCGTAAACGCAACCGCAACCAAACTGCTCGACCTCTATGAAGTGCTTGGCCAGAACGTGAACGATGCGGCGGGTGTTGCTTCGGTTCTCGAACTCAATATTGGCCGCTTGCTTTACACTGACCCTGATGCTCGCGACTTGTTCGGATGGGGTATGGCTGACGTGCAAAGCGTGCAGGTTGCTGTAACTGCTGGCACCTTGTCCACCATCGCGAACGTGCAAGCTATCACGGCTCGTACCTCGCAAAATGAAAACCTCGGCATGTATATGAAATTCATCAACTATGCGGTGAGTTTCAACAGCACGGGCGACCATACGATGGATACTCTGCCACGTGACCCCGATTCGTCTTACCTGCTGGTAATGGCTGATGCTGGCGCGTCCGGCACACAAACCTTTGGCGAAGTGCGCGTGAATAACGTGACGGTGAAAGAGCGTGTACCCGCTGCTGTAAACAAGATGCTGGTAAGCAATGACCGCTTGGCTACTCCATCAGGCTATTTCATTTACGCTTTCAGCGATGGCAGCGTACTGACTCGCCTACCCATGGTTGACGTAAAAGACTTGCGTTTTATCGGCACGTATTCAGTCGCGCCCGGCGCTGCTGGTTACAACCTGACCGCGCTTACCGTTGTTAACATGCCTGCCAACTTGAAATAGGAAGGTAAACAATGCCCGCATCAACTGACGTAGGGCTTACCCCTAATTCAACGCAAAATGAATTCATCAACACGATGAACCAGTTTTTTGGTACGTTGAGCACCGGGGCGCAAGGCTTGGCTAGTGCGTACAGCACCTTTATAGGTGCTCGCACTACCGCGCAACTTGCGGCAAACCAAGGTTCGCAAGCCTCCCAAACGCCTACCAATTCAGACTTGAACGCAATTAGCACGCAGCGCACAAAAACGGCGATTACTTATGCCGGGATTGCAATCGCTGGGTTCCTTACCGTGATGATTGCTTATAAGGCGCTGAAATAATGCCCGGAGCAACTCCACTTTCTCCCGGCGTTCCCGGCACTTCTTACAAGGGCGGTGATGCTTTGTCGAGCGCGAATAGTTCGGCACGTCTCACCGCTTTTGTAAATTCCATGGCAGGCGGCGGCGGCTGGCTTTGGGTATCCATGGCGGCGATTGTAGGGATGGTTCTATGGTACAAAGCCAAGAAATAAAGGTTATTTTCGATAATACACTTATTGAACACACCTATTTCAACTACCTTCCACACTCGCGCAGGGTCGAACTTGAAACGCTGATTAAAAATAAAGAAGCTGTCATATGCGGGTTTTATAATCTGGATGATGGGATGCTTTTTGTCGCCGCGTTTCAAATTTACCCCGAAAGCGTCCATGTGCGTGAAGTAGGTGGAAATTTCGGGCGTTGTTATGACGTGTTGGATATTTTCGCTCAAGGGTTCGCTAAATACATGGGGAAAAATAGTGTCACCTTTGATACTGAAAAACGCGCCGTTCATGTATGGGCTAATAAATCGGGGTATATTCCAACTCCCGATTCAAATGAATATAGAAAGGTATTACACTAATGGGCGGCGGTAAATCATCTTCTAGCTCTGACAGTACAAACGTAACAACTACCACTACCGGGAGCGCAACTGGTGTTGTGGGTGATGTATTTCAAGGCCAAACTGTAAATATCAATCAGGAGTTTCCTGACCAGATACAGGACGTATTTAGCCAGCTTATAAACCTGACCGGGCAGGCCGTTAATATCGCCGCCGAAGCAGGACAAGCCGCACTAACTAGCTCGCAGCAATCATTCCAAACCGCCGCGCAACCGGATGTTACACTAGTGCAAAACTACCAAAAACAAATTTATTACGCGATAGCCGCCGTTGCGCTTGTAGGTGCTATTGCGTTCTGGCGTAAACGATGAAACGAATAATTCCAGAATATCGAACCCCGCTTGACGTTCGAAAACCAATTGCGGATTCAAGCACACAAAACCCATACCGCGAAATGACGTATAATATCGCGGCTGGTGCGCGTGTTGACGTTTTTGAAGTATTCGATTTTTTCCGCGTTATTTCCATCACCGGTGCAGGGCAATTAAGCGCCATTTTTGGTGAAAATAGCGTACAAACCATTATTCGTGGCGCTGGCCTAGGAATGCAGTTTTATAACGTTTTTGATAGAATTACGCTCATTAATAGCGGGGCATCTGCAATTAATGTTACAGTTGCTTTTGCTCTTGGCGTGGTTATTGATAACAGACTTAATTTTTCTGGTACTGTAAGCAATGACCCTTTAAGCGGAAAACTATTGTGTAATACTTATACGCTTAACGCGGCCACTTCTACACAAGTAACTACTAAATATCGCCATGTGTGGTTAAAAATGATTGGCGCTGACTGTGTTTTAAGTCATGACCCCGCTATGCCTCCCGCTTCATGGTATCCATTAATTTCTGGTATTTTGGGACGGGATGAAGTACAATTTCATGATGTGGGAGGCACTCCAATTTATGCCCTTGCGCTCGCCGGAACCCCGTCTATTTATGTAACTGAAGTTGATTATTAAGGTATTTATGGCAGAAAACGAAAAACAATTAGAAATCGTAACTAACCAGTTAGCTGCTATCAGTAATCAGCTTGCCGCATTATTCGACCCATCAAAGCAAAAAATCACGGAAGGCACTACACGCATTCCTTACCTTGAATTGACTTATGTAATTCCTGCCGGGGCAAGGCAAGAGGTATTTCAAGTATTCAATTATTTTCGTGTAATGTCCATGAGCGGCGGGGCGCTTTCTGTTTTGTTCGGCCAAAACGGTATTGAATCGCCATTTACCGCTGCGGGTGTTGGTATACGCTTTGAGGAAAGTTTCATGCGTATGACGCTCATTAACACAGGCGGTACTACCATGACCATACGAATTGCCTTAGCGCTCGGTAATGTTCAGGATGACCGCTTAAACGTTTCCGGTGTTGTAACTGTTGACGGTACTGTTGATATTTACGGCGGGGCAACCCTTGCCAACTCCCAAGCGTCTGTTACCACAACGGCAAGCAATGTCAGTGCGGCATCAGCAACTAAACGCAGCGTTATTATTAAAAACCTATCCACCAGCGCGGCAACCGTTTATATTGGAACTTCTGCTGTAACCAGCGCCAACGGCTTTGAATTAAAAGCGGGCGAGGCTTTAACTCTTGATGTGGCATCCGATGTATATGCGCGCACCGCCTCCGGCACGGGTACTATTAGCGTAGCGGAGATATTCAACTAATGAGCGGATTCTCAGGTTCACCTATTTTAAAAGGCACTCCGGCTGTCATGAATCCCGTGACAAATGCCAGTGTTACCACGCAGGCGCATGGATTACCTCAAACACCTAATTTTTATAGCGCCTATCTCACCTGTTTAACAGCGGAGCAAGGCTGGAGTGTTGGCGACCGTGTAGCATTTGGCGGGGCTAATGACTCTCCAAACATTACAGGCATTCGTTTTGGATTTGATGCCACAAATACGACAATAACGCCATATAGTGCCGCCGCAATTCGCATGGTTAATAAATCGACCAGGGCAACTGCCGATATTACGCTCGGCAATTGGTCTTTAACTGTCATTCCTATGATTGTATGAATTATGCCTTTCATGCCTGTAATCGGTTTAGGACTTGGGTTAGGCGCTCTTTCGGAGCGTTATACTTGGCCTTTTTTCCCCAATTATCGTGACGTGGTAACTATGACAACCGGGACAGACGAAGATATTGAAACTCGCGCATTAGCTCGCGCAAAAGCCATTCTTATTGCGGAAGAAGGGCGAAGAAATGACGTTTACCGTGATACTAGGGGATTTTTAACCGTAGGTATAGGGCATAAAGTCATCCCTGCCGATAATCTTGTGTATGGTCAAACTATATCGAATGAGCGAATAGATTCGCTTTTTGCTACTGACATAGCCAGAGCATTTACCGCCGCCGTGTCACAAGCGAAAGAAATTGGCCGTTATAACGTTGACATGGTTGCAAGGCTTACTTCTGTCAATTTTCAACTTGGTACGGCATGGAGAACGAAATTTCCCAATACGTGGACTCTCATTAAAAATGGGAATATTAATCAGGCCATTCAAAACTTGATTAATTCTGCATGGTATCAGCAAACACCTACACGCGTTGCTAATTTCATTTCAACCTTACAATCACAATACGCATAAAGGATAAAATTATGCCTCTTTTTCTTCCATTGATTCTTGGCGGTACGGCGTTAGCTGGATGGGCTTTTGCTGGCGGTCAAGCGACAAATGCTGTTTTGACCACTCCACAACAAGCATCCGCAAATGCAAACAGCCTAGATTTAACCAAACTTGCAGGATACGCAATTGCTGGAGGATTACTGTTTTATTTTGGAAAAAAGATTATCAAATAAAATATGCCAATAGTAGAACTTCTCACACTTTCAGGTATTTTGTTTAATGTGTCTATAACCACAGCAATTTACTTTAAACTTGGGAAA
>JANRME010000061.1:0-14485 GCA_033761835.1 Saprospiraceae bacterium | reverse complement strand
CATGGTCAAATCAGCATTTGGAATATCATTAACTATACATTGATTGGCTTTGGTTTGACGCTCACGATATTGATTCCCGTGCACGAGGCGCTTCACGGATTGGCTTATAAAATTTTGGGGGCGCCTAAAGTCGCGTTTGGTGGCAATCTTCGACAGTTTTATTTTTATGCTGTGGCAGATCGCTTTGTAATTGGAAAAAGTGGTTTTAGAATCTTAGCATTGACGCCATTTATAGTGATTTCTATGATATCTATTATGGGCATTTTGTTAATGTCTGTAAAAATGCAATGGATGTTGTGGGGCGTATTACTAATGCACACAGGCGCTTGCGCAGGTGATTTTGGGTTGTTAGGATTTTACAAAAGACATCAAGGTAGTGAAATTTTCACTTTTGACGATGTAAAAGAAAAAGTTGCGTATTTTTTTCAAAAGAAAAATTAATCGAAATAATATAATAAAAACTACGCTTTATAAGCTTCGGATTATTATTGATTTAATTAATTATTTAAACGGATTACTCAATGCTGGATTATTAATAAAACTGGTATCCGTTAATGTCTTCAAAAAAGCAATCATATCCTGCTTATTTTGCTCCGTGAGTGGAAAAGGAATAATATTTACATCTTCATTTTCCACGCCATGCCCGCCAGCCGCGTATTGGTCGAGTACTTCTTCCAACGCCTGGAAGCGCCCATCGTGCATATAAGGCGCTGTCAAAGTGATATTTCGCAGCGTCGGCACGCGGAATTTGCCATTATCAAATCGATTTTTGGTCACAGCACCCAAGCCCAAATCTGCAAAAGCTTCCAGATTCGATACCGCATCCAAGCCATTATTATGAAAATTATTATCAGTATATAAAGGATCGAAATGGCAATGCGAACAGCCAGGGTGATTGACATCTGCCGGTTCAAAGAAAAACAGCCGCCGCCCGCGTTCTTCACTATCTTCCAGCCAGCCTTCGTTGATCCATACAATGCGATCAAATTTGGAGTTGCCACTGATAAATGTTCTTTCAAATTGCGCAATCGCTTTTACTGCCAAATCGCGGGTAATTTCTTTTTTTCGTTCAATACCAAATGCCTTGCGGAAGAGCATTGGGTAGGTTTTATGTCGTTGCAATTTTTTTTCTACGTTTTCCCAATTTTCGTTCATTTCAAGATGATCTTCTACTGGAATTAAAGCTTGGGCCTCCAGCGTTTGCGCACGCCCATCCCAGAAAAAGCTTCGCGGATTGAAGGCCAAATTGACCAAGGACATCGCGCTGCGCTTGCCGTTCAAGCCTCGCACGCCCACACTTGTGGCCAAGCCATCGGTGAATGCTTTCTCTTGACGATGACAGCTGGCGCAGGATTGTGTACTATCCGACGATAAAATCGGGTCGTAAAACAACATTCTGCCCAAAGCCACACCTTCTACGGTCATTGGGTTATCCGCAGGAATAATGGGCGTTGGCAGCCAATCAGGGATTTCAAGTTGATACGTTTGAGGATTGTAATCTCCACTTATAATATCATCAATTGGGCAATTTTCGCAATCGCTACCCGAAGGATTTTTATCCTCGCAGGCTGCAGCAAATACAATAAAAGCTATAAAGATCAACACAATACGCTGCCTCATGGAACACTCGGTTTTGTATTCAAAATTAAAAAGGTAATCTCATACTCTCCAAAAATATAACGCAATCGGGAGGACAAAGATCAAAGTTTGGTGGTTGAATTTAAATGATGTTCGCGCCATTCCTGCGGCGTGACACCAAATTCTTGTTTAAAAACCCGTCCAAAATAGCTGGGATCATTAAAACCGGTGTCAAAAGCAACCGCTGTAATGGTGATCGCAGGATTGCGTAATAATTCTTTTGCTTTGGTCAAACGGACATAACGAATAAAAGTATTGGCGGAAAAGCCGGTGAGCGCCGACAACTTGCGATGCAACTGCGAGTGACTCATTATCATGGCTTTGCAAAGTGCTTCCACATTAAAATCGGCATCATCCAAATGTTCTTCCACCGCTTGACGCACTTTTTTCACAAAGGTGTCTTCGATCGTATCAATCGTTGGAATGTCTTTTGTTATCGTAGCATTTTCCGTCAGACCGGCTGCTGCAAGGTAATAATTTTGCAGCTTTTGTCGCAGTTCGAGTAATTTTCGGATGCGCACCAGCAATTCTTCTTTGTGAAAGGGCTTTGCGAGATATTCATCTGCACCGCGTTCCAGTCCTTCCAATTTAGATGTCATATCGGCTTTGGCGGTGAGCATGATGATGGGGATGTGGCTGGTGCGTTCGTCGTTTTTCAAGGTTTGACATACTTCAAAGCCATCTTTATAGGGCATCATTACATCGGTTATAATTAAATCAGGAATATTTTGAATCGCAATGTCAATGCCTTCCTGCCCGTCTTTACCAACTTGAATGTGATAGCTGTTTTGCAGACAAGTAGCGAGGTAAGCGACCACGTCGGCATTGTCTTCGATGATTAAAATGTTGGGTTTATTATTTTCATTACTTGTTTCAATAGCTGGTAAAATGGGCGTTTTAAAGGGAGAAGTGACAATTTCGTTAGCAATCAAAGGCGTAAGTTCCGGTGCTTCTTGTCGGATTGGTAAGGTTACAATAAACTCCGAGCCTTGTCCAATTTTACTTTTCACCTGAATCGTTCCTTCCATCAATTTTATTAATTCCTTGACCAATGCCAACCCGATTCCCGTCCCTTCGCCCGTGCGCGTGGGCGAGTCATCTGCCTGATAAAAACGGTCGAAAATATGCGGCAATGCTGCTTCCGCAATACCAACGCCTGTGTCTCTTATACAAAGTCGGAGGTACGAAGTTGGAAGTACGTTGGTTTTCACTTTTGTAAATCGTACTTCGTCGTTCGTACTTCGTACTTCTTCCTTTGTGGTTCGTACTTCTAAATAAACATGTCCGCCTTCGGGTGTGAATTTGATAGCGTTGGATAATAAATTGGACACAATTTGCTGCAATTTCTCCTCATCAAAATCCATATACAATTCATCCAAATCGGAAAGAAAATGAATTTGTATTTGTTGGCTTGCCGCAAAAGAATGAAACGATTCGACTAAATATTTTAAATAAGAAATGATATTACCTTGAATGAAATGTAATGGCATTTTACCGGATTCTAACTTTGCTAAATCCAGCATTTGATTGACTAAGTTCAATAGATTCTGACCGCTGCGAAGAATCATGTCCAAGCCTTGTCGGAAGTAATTTTTCGGGTCATCCAACACCTGCCGCGCCATGCCCAAAATGATGGTCAAAGGTGTACGGAATTCGTGGGTAATATTGGTGTACAAGCGTGTTTTTAGATTATCCAACTCCTGCAAACGCTGGGCTTCAGCTTCCGCCAAGCGACGATTGAGTTGAAAACGATACAAAGCAAAAATAAGACCGGCGGCTACCAAAACGTACCCGCTATACGCCCACCACGTGCGCCACCAGGGCGGATGCACAATGACCCGAATGCTTGCTTCCGTTGCTTTTCCACTCTTTTCATTATCAGCCATCCGCACACGAAACGTATAACTACCGGCGGGCACTTTCACGTAAGTAGCACTTGGTTCTCCCTGCGTTTTGCGCCAATAGGTATCGTAGCCTTCCAGCATAAATTCGTACGGAATGCTGCTGGTATTTCGGAAATTGAAAGTAGAAAACTGAAAGGTAAAATATTCCTCGTGATGCGAAAGCCGGAGCTGCTTTGTACTCCAAATGGGTTGTTGCAATACGCCTTTTTCACCTGGCTTCTGGATTTTATTATACAATGCAAAGTCGGTAAGTCGTACTTTTGAAGCATGTTTTTTATTATCGGCAGCCCATTTTTCAGGAGAGAACATTAAAAAAGCACTTTCAACATTCAAGGGATAAAAGAAGGTACCATTCGGTGCTCGAAAGCCTTTAGAATAAATTTCTTTTTGAGTAGCCTCTATATCTTCGATAGCATACCATGCGCCAGTAGCAGGGTTCATCCGAATCAGCGTATTGCCAAAAGATATGTAGAGTTGATTATCTAATCCAAGTAGAATATTGCCCGCGTTATTGGCTGGAAGCCGCTCGTTCCCAGTGTTATAATATTCAATTTTACCGCTGGAAGGTTGTAAGCATCCGATACCTCGATTGATCATGCTGAACCAAATTTTGTCGTTCGCGTCCTGACAAATGGAATAAATCTCAGCCCTACCGTTACTGGAATCGCGTATAAAAGAAGTCCAAGTCGCTAATTCGGGGTCAAACCGATTGAGATACCTAATTTTGCCTTGCTGATACGAACCGCTCACCCAAATCTTACCGGCTTTGTCTTCAAAAATAGTAAACATCCGGTCATCTATATTCGACGTTTTATTCATCGAATGCTCAAATTGACTAATTTGATTGGTTTTTTTATCAAGTTTTAGGAGGGTATTATTACCAGCGACGCACCAAATATTACCTCGTTTGTCTTGTAAAATATTAGGAGTGCCTACCTCACCATAAGTATCAGCCAGATATTGTTTATTAGCTATTTTCCCGTAGTGTGTAAAGGTGCGGGTAATCGGGTTAAACTGTTCCAGCGCATACGCGCTACCCAAAGCGGTTATCCAAACAAGCCCTTCTTTATCCCTGAAAATGTAAGATATATCAAACAAACCATTCACTTCTTGTGGCTCATATCTTGCAATAACTCCTTTTTTTAAATCATAGAGATTTAATGCAGTACTACCGTAGGCACCTATCCAAAGGCGATTGTTATCTTCATAGCAAAAGGAGGTAATGCCGTACAGTCCAGCAGTATCCAAGGAAGCGTAAATGGAGAGGTAATTTTTATCTTCCACCACTCGAAATACCTGCGCAAAATCACCCGTTGCTATCCAGATGGTTCCATCGCTTGATTGAAATAACTGCCAGATAAAATCGTTTTCAATCGTAGTATTATCCTTTTTACGAGGCGGAAAACGGCGAATCATGCTGGTAGAAGGCTCATAAATACTCAAACCGCCTTCTACATTCCCAATCCAGATGTTCCCATTTCTATCCTCCAAAAAGGTATGAACCTGCGTAGGCATATCAGGAATTGGGCGCGACCCATTTGGCAGTTCTCTCGAAAAATCAGTGTTGAGTGGCATTCGCTTAAAAGTGCCATTTTGCCGGTTCATCAGGTTTACCCCATCGCCTTCCGTACCCACCCAAAAATTGCCTTTCGAATCCTCCAATAATGCTCGGACTTTATTACCGGAAATGGTGGTAGGATTCTTAGGATTGTGTAAATAGCAAGTAAATGTTTCTTTTTCCCGATTATAACGACATAAGCCACCGCCTATAGCAGTATCATCCCATAGATAACCAGTTCCTACCCAAAGCGTACCTTGTTTATCCACATAAAGCGACCAAATTTCATTATTACTGATACTACTGGATTCATTTTTGTTATGTTTGAAATGTTTTATAGCTCTATTTTCAGGATTCAGACGGTCCAATCCGCTGCGGGTTCCTATCCAGATAAAACCTGCTGGGTCTTCCACGACACTAGTTACGTAATTGTCGCTGATACTATTCGGATTATTTGAGTTGTGATAATAACGGGTAAATTTTTCGGTTGCAGGATTAAAACAATTCAATCCACCGCCGAAAGTACCAATCCAAATCTTGCCCTGCCGGTCCAAATAGAGCCATTCCAAGTGGTCTTGTGAAATGGAGTTGGAATCGTTGGCGTTATAATTATAGGATTTAAAAAAATGCCCATCATAGCGTACTAAGCCATTGTAGGTAGCAAACCACATAAAGCCAAACGTATCTTGCAAAACGCTATTGACTCGGTTTTTATCTGCCCCACCGGGAATTTTAAATAAAGCAAACTGCGGCTTAAAATCTGCCAGGCTTTTAGGGCTTTGCGCAACCGTCAGTGATACGACAAAATGAAAAAAAGCAGCCAATGCCAAAAACAGGATGAGTAATTTTCTTTTATAATACATGGTGTAGGGGCTTTAATTCAACCAAAAATAAAAAAAGTAGAGCAGATTTTTAAATCCACTCTACGTACGAAGTAATATATAAAAATTTAAAGTCCTTTTGAGACGTCGGCTATTTATTTTATTGCTAATTTTTCATTTACCAAAAGGCTCGGAGATTCTAAATATTGCTTCGACTTTATCATTACCCCTTCTTTCCCATAATCAAGAAAATACAGGAACGATTCTGCTGGCGTTTGCACATGCAAGTAATAGTCTCCAAGCGGCATTCCCGTCAAATTCCAGTTTTTACAATATCCCTTTTCCTCTGAAACTTTATCTTCCATAGCCGAAGTATTACCTATTTGATGTAAATTCATCACAACTTGTTTTCCTTGTAAATTCGCCAACTGCACTTTGATGCTATTGCTACTTGCTGTTGTTATATTTGCAATTATATTTCGAGCTGTACTCTTATTGTCAAAGCTTACCAATTTTGCAATCGCTTCTTCTTCGCCGTTCGTCTTTGCCGCTTCAAACAAAACCAAGTGTTTGGATGTCAGCGTAAATGCCTGAGTACGTATTGTATTTTTCTTTTTTATGACTACCAGGTATTCGCCCGGCGGCATTCCAGTCATATTTATTGTCTTATGATACCCTGTCTCACCCCAGGCATACTCCGAAAACCAAGTGTGACCTTTTACATCCTGAACAGCAATTCCTGTGCGTTTCTTTTCTAAATTAGCTAATTGTACCTCTATTGTTTGAGCGGCAGATGGTCGAATATTTACAATCATTGGATCGTTTTGAGCGCTCAATGAAATAGCAAAAGCGAACGAAAGAGTAATTAAAAGCAGTACATTTTTCATGGCAGTTATTTTTAGTTTTTTAATTTTTGGTTTTACAAATCGTTCGTAAAACCTTACGCCACAAAAATGTACACCTTGCTATACTTTCATTCGGATAATGTTGCCAAGCTACCGGACATTTCTATCAATTGCTCGGACAAACCTTGCAGGAATAGTAATAGTATTGTGTTGACGTGCTTTGCTATCCAAATTACTTATGTGTTTTTCTTCACTGAACAAATCTGATTTTCACAAAAATAGTATCTTAAACCGCCTAAAATTTGTTTGCTAATCTTCAAATAAAAGAAATGATGAAATATGCTTTATTCCTGATCGCTTTGACAATGCTAATGCTTGAAAGCGGCTTCATTACTGCACAATCCAATGATTTATTCCAGGAATTAAAATTCAGAAATGTCGGCCCAAGTCGCGGTGGAAGGGTTACGGCGGTGGCCGGCATTCCGTCGCAGCAAGGCACATTTTATATGGGTGCAACCGGCGGAGGTGTCTGGAAAACAACGGATTATGGCTTGACTTGGGATAATGTTTCCGATGGTTTCTTTGCAACACCTTCGATTGGCTCGATCGAAGTATCGCTTTCCAATCCAAATATTGTCTATGTTGGTACAGGTTCTGACGGGATTCGCAGCAATGTCATTACGGGCAAAGGGGTTTATAAATCCTCGGATGGTGGCAAAAAATGGTCGATGATTGGTTTGGAAAAAACTGGTCAAATCGGCGCGGTGAAAATTCATCCGACCAATCCTGACGTGGTTTTTGTGGCGGCTATCGGTAATGCTTTTGCACCGAATGCGGAACGCGGCGTTTTTCGTACCAAAGATGGCGGTAAAAACTGGGAAAAAGTTTTATATATTGCTGATACTATTGGAATTACGGATGTAGAATTTGCTCCTGATAATCCTGATATTATTTATGCTGCTGCCTGGCGTGTAGCGCGCAAACCCTGGACGATCATTAGTGGTGGCAAAGAGGGCGGTATTTACAAATCTATTGATGGCGGTAGCACCTGGAAAAAAATAAATAAGGATTTACCTCAAAATTTGATTGGAAAAATTGACCTGGCGGTCTCCGCTGCAAATCCAAATCGCCTGTGGGCATTGGTGGAAGCGCCTGCCGGTGAAGGCGGCGTGTACCGTTCCGATGATCAAGGTGAAAGTTTTACTTTGGTAAGTACGCATGCACCGCTGCTTGATCGACCTTTTTATTATTGTAATATTGATGCCAATCCGAAAAATGCGGATGTACTTTGGGTAAGTTCTACAAGTCTTTGGAAATCAACCGATGGTGGCAAAAATTGGCGCTCAATGCGCGTACCGCATGGCGACACCCATGATATTTGGATCAATCCAAATGATACACTTATTATAGTGGAATGTAATGATGGCGGCGCAAATGTAAGTACAAATGGCGGCCGCACTTGGTCAACGCAATTCAATCAGCCCACTGCCGAGTTATATCAAGTTGAAGTAGATGACCAATTTCCGTACTGGCTCTACGCGGGTCAGCAAGATAATTCTACCACAATAGCTGTGCCGAGTTTGCCGCCTTTTGGTGTACAGGCTGGTGAGAATTCTTATTTATTGGAAACGGGAGGTTGTGAAACAGGACCGGCAGTTCCCAAACCTGGAAATCCTGATATTGTTTATGCCAATTGCAAAGGGAATTTCAGTGTTTTTAATAAAAAGACGGGGCAGGAAATGCAATATCATGTTGGCGCGATGAATATTTACGGGCATAAACCAACCGATTTAAAATTTCGTTTCCAGCGTGTAGCACCGATTCATGTGTCGCCGCATAATCCTGATGTCGTATATCATGCTTCGCAATATTTACATAAAACGACTGACGATGGTAAAACCTGGGAAATTATTTCACCTGATTTGACTGCTTATACGCCTGAAACCCAGACCATTTCTGGCTCGCCGATTACAAGAGATATTACAGGAGAAGAATATTATAGTACCATTTATGATGTAAATGAATCAAAACTAATAGAAGGTTTAATTTGGGTAGGTGCGAACGACGGCCCGATTCATGTGACTCAAAATGGCGGAAAATCCTGGGAAAATGTGACGCCAAAATCCTTGCTGCCGGGTGGTCGCGTGGATTGCGTAGAACCCTCGCCGCATCGAGCAGAGAAGGCTTACGCGGCCATTCTGCGCTATCAATTGGGCGATTGGAAACCTTATATTTTCAAAACCGAAGATTATGGAAAATCCTGGAAACTTATCACCAAAGGAATTCCATCCGATTATCCGGTGCGTACCGTGCGCGAAGACCCGAATCGGGAAGGTTTGCTTTATGCAGGTACGGAGTTTGGTTTATTTATATCCTTGGATGATGGTGAGAATTGGCAAGCTTTTCAGCAGAATTTACCAATCACGCCCATTACAGATATTAAAATAAATCGCAAAGACCTTGTGCTTTCTACGATGGGGCGTGGCTTTTGGATTATGGATGATCTTACAGCATTACATCAATGGAATCAAGCGATTGAATCAGGTGTAAGCTTATTTGCACCACGGGATGCTTATCGAATGTATTACCGTGGCAATCAGAATGATGTACCAAATTTCCCTGCGCCGGGTCTTACGATGCATTACTACCTGAGCAAAGATGCCGAAAATATTCAATTGGAGATTTTGGATGAAAAAGGCAAAATTATTCGGGCTTTTGGCAATGGCAAGCCAGAACCAAGCAGCAATGCCGAGCGCGATATGCAGACCAATTTCTTGCAGGGAGGCAATACTGGCTTGAATCTCAGCACCAAGGCTGGCTTGCACCGTATTGTGTGGGATATGCGGCATTTAGGTGCTTGGGATGCGAATGCCAATCGCTCCGGCCGCAGCGGTCCGATGGTAGCGCCAGGTCGTTATGAAGCGCGTTTAAAGGCTGGAAATGAAACGCTTACGCAAGATTTTTTTATTAGAATGGATCCTCGTATAGCGCATACAGATTTGACAATCGAAGATTTGCGTGTGCAGGAAGCGCTCGCCTTGCAAGTACGTGACCTGAGCAGCGAAGCTAAAAAATTCCTGGATGCCCTTAAAAACGAGCAGAAAAAATTGAATGAACAGCCTAAAACAGCAAAGAAAAAGAAGGAAATTGATCGAATGAATCAAACAAACGTTATTTTAAAACAAATTTTGGCAGCGTTAGAAACCGAAGAAGGGCGCTATATGACACCCATGCTCGTGGCGCAATTGCAATACCTGAGCAGCATGATTGATGGCGCTGACCAGCGACCAGGAAAGGATGCTTTTGAACGATACGAGGAGTTGAAAGCTTGGTATGAATCGTTGAAACAATTGTGGGATAAGGAGCGTGTTCAACCCTAATATCAATATTTGACAAAAATCTCCGTCGCCCGATGCTTTCTGTCATGGAAGTATCGGGCTTTTTTTTACATTTTTATTAGTGTTTAAATACATCTGTGCCATGAGCAAACATTTTTCATCCTGGGTCAATGATGTCTATACCACTTTAGAATTGGAGCTCTTAGAGCTATTGGATTTTTATCATCATCAACCGCGGAAACGAATCGTGCATCAGATGCGCTTGAACTTGAAAAAGCAATTGGCATTTTTTCAAATGATACAATTACCCCCAGAAATACTGGGTGAACACATCAATGTTATCCGCCGTTTCCAAAAACTCTTAGGCAAAACACGCGCTATCCAGGTACAAGAACAAAAAGCAAAAATAATCGAGCAAGCATTAAATACTGAAGATTTGATCTCCAAGCAATTCAAAGATTTAGAAAAAACGCATACCCATAATTGGCGCAGGTACTTGAAAGAAGAAAGCATTGCCTTAGCAATGAAAAGCATTCGAGAGGGTTTGGCTTTGTCGTATCAGCATTTGCCTTTAGAAATATTTCAACAGCATTTAAAAGAACAAATGCATCATATTTTATTCAATATCAAAGCATTAAGCAATATAGTAATGTTTGATGCCGAAAAATTCCATGAATTGCGCACCAATTTCAAACAGTTGATCTATTTTTCTGAATGGCTCCAACCAATTTTTCATCACCTTCCCTTTGCGCCGGCCACGATAGAAGAAATTCGACAAATTGACCGGACAATTGGAGAATGGCATGATTATGTAGCGCTCTTAAAAAAAGTGGACAAAGAGGAAAAAGAGGCGCTTGCCTTTGCAATAAAGGAGCAAATAGAAGTGCATATTTTGGAGGCGCGAGCTCAGTTGTCTAAGGTAGAGTCGTTCTTAAGCCCTATTGAAGCCTATTTCAGCAGTAGTTGAATATTGGTATTTTCAAAATTGCAATAAAAATAGTTTCTGAAGATTGAACTCAAGACCTTCAGTAACTGTTTTCCCATAAAATGCTTGTAATCTAAAATCCACCCGATACAATTGATAAGTTTGTGAAATCTAACGATTTAATTGGGTCTTCATCGTAAAAAAGATCGGCTTTCGGGAGGAACAAAAGTTCACGGGCAACAACTTCGAGGGAAATTGTTTAATAATTTGTTAATAGCAAGTCAAATTGAAACCAAATAGGCATCTAATTTTGTTAAAAAAACAAAGTTGACATACTAAAATCAGATTATGCTCAGTTTTAGAGCAAGACAAAGCTAAACAAAGCAATAAATACAACAAAAGAAAATATTATTTTTTTTTTGTTGCGATAATCAAGGCTTTTCTAATTAGATATATTCATGGGATTATAATTTGTTAGTAGTAGGTCGTATCACTCAAAGTGGTGCGACTTTTTTATTTGTTATTTTGGGGCGTTTGATTGTTTGTTTGATAAAAAATTCCTTTCTTTGCAATATAAACAATACTGGGAGAGAACTTTTAGACCCCACCGCTCCCAGCCATCACGCAAACTGAAGCCAGCTGTGCATTCAGAGAATCCCTTCATTTAGGCTGGTATTTTAACACGAGAGCTATCATTTTCTGCTTGGTTTCCAAACAAAAGGACGTCACACGAAGATTGAGAAATTCCGATTGGCTTCATTTGGCCATTCGTTATTTATGCATTTGGGCTTGGAGGCAGCCCATTTGAAGCAATGATATTTTGCAACTAACAAATTATAAAATTCAGCTATGAGTAAAAATTTACATGATCTCGTAACCAAAACGCAGGGAAGAGCATTCCAACAGCTTGCCCTTTACTTACGATTGCTGTTGTTGATACTCTTCACCAACCAGATTTACGCACAGACACAATTAAACGTGTCCTTCAGTATTTTACAGCCATCATGCTATGGTTTACCCAATGGTCAAATAACGGCTACCGCTTCAGGCGGCACGAGCCCTTATAGCTATGTATGGAATACCGGCGCAACGGGCACAACCATCAGTGGAATAACAGCCGGTTCGTATAGCGTAACCGTGACGGATGCGCAAAGCCGAACAACCGTACAAAGCGTGGTACTCAACCAACCGCCCTTGATAACCGCCAGTATAGGTGTGACGGCGACTTGCAACAGTCCGTTTACGCTTACCGCGCAAGGTGGCGGCGGCGTGCAGCCTTATAAATATTATTGGACAACCAGCGCGACAACGCAGTCAATTGTAGTCAACGAAGGCACTTACTGCGTCACCATTACCGACAAAAACTTTTGCGGAGCGGTGAGTTGTGTCACAGTTGATAATGAACCCCTTACCCTCTCGGCGACCGCGCAAAGCGTGACTTGCCCTGATGGCAATGATGGAAAAGTGACCGCCAATCCTGCCGGTGGCATGGGCCCTTACACTTTCGCCTGGAGCAATGGCGCTACCACTTCAATGATTCAAAATCTTTCGCCTGGAACATATACAGTGACTGTGACCGATGCAAAAGGTTGTACCGCTACGGCCTCGGCTTCTGTTGCAAATAAACAGCCTTTAGTAATTACAATTACCAACACGCAACCTAATTGCATTGGAGATTTGAATGGAATGGTCGTTGCCAATGTGAGTGGCGGAAGCTCGCCTTATACCTACTTGTGGAATACAGGTGCGCCCACGCAAGGGCTTTTTGGAATTGGCGCTGGGACTTATACGGTAACGGTGACGGATAATAAAGGTTGTATTGCAGTAAAATCTATTGTTTTAGAACCCAAATCCAAACTAACCATTACTGTCGTTGCAAGCGATGAAACCTGTCCAAATACCAATAATGGTAGCGTAATTGCCACACCAAGCGGTAGCACAGGGCGTTATACTTACAATTGGAACACCGGCGCTACGACTCAAACAATTAGCAACCGCCCACCGGGCATTTATTCGGTGACAGTGACGGATGTGTTTGGCTGTACCGCCACTGGTTTTGATACGGTGAAAGCGGCGGCACCTTTTGTTATCAATGCAACCGGCACAAATAAAACGACTTGCAATACGAACAATGGTTCAGCTACTGTAGCTGTTACTACGGGGGTTGCTCCTTATACTTTTGCTTGGAATAATGGCGCTAACACTCAAACGATTAATAATTTAGATGGCGGCACTTATATTGTAACCGTCACGGATTCAAGAGGTTGCACTGCCAAAGACACTGTGATTATCACCGAACCACCAGCCATTTTTGTAGATGTAAATGCGACCGCGTCGGTATGTCCAGGTGCAACCAATGGTTTTGCAAAAGCAGTGGTGACGGGCGGCACAGCGCCTTTTACTTATATTTGGAATACAGGCGCAACCGTTGATTCTATTGGGAATCTGGGTGCAGGATTATACCGGGTAACGGTAACGGATGCAAGTGGTTGTACCGCTGTTGATTCTGCCAGAATTATAGCATCTCCATTGCTGGATGTCAATATCGCTGGAAATGATACGATTTGCGGCGCGAATGCAACCACAAACATCACTGCGCAGGTAAGCGGCGGTGTTCCGCCTTTTGCTTTTATCTGGAGTACGGGTGCTATCACTCAAACAATCATTGGGCTACCGGCTGGAACTTATAGCGTGACCGTGACGGATGCCAATGGATGCCAGGCAAACGATAATATAACCATTATTGCAATTAATTTGAACACTACCATCACCAAGCGAAACGTCCTTTGTTTTGGACAAAACAGTGGCTACGCAGTGGTGGACGTCAGCGGCGGCACAATGCCCCATGCCTATCTTTGGAATACAGGGGCGACTACTGATTCTATTGGCAATTTAGGAATTGGCACTTATCGAGTAACCGTCACAGATGCCAATGGTTGTACCAAAGTTGATAGTGCCATTATTACACAACCATCCAATATTTCATTGGACATTGTAGCCGATACCTCGCTTTGTCCAGGCGAAATGAACGCCTTTGCTAAAGCAACCGTAAGCGGTGGTACTATGCCTTATGCTTATCTTTGGAATAACGGCGCGAGGGTAGATTCGATTGGAGGATTGAGCGCAGGTGTCTATCGAGTAACGGTGACCGATGCCAATGGTTGTACCAAAACGGACAGCGTTACTATCCTTCTAAATCCAATGATTACCTTACAAACCGAATCCACCGAAGTGGTTTGTGGCGCTGAGAATACTGGTGAAGCCTCGGTCATTGCCTCCGGCGGGAAGACGCCCTACACTTATGCCTGGAGCAACGGTGGCAATGCCAATATGATTGAAAATCTGACGGGTGGAACTTATTCAGTAACAGTAACCGATGCCAATGGCTGTTCGGCAATAGCAGAGGCAACAGTCAAAATTATTTCCGATTTTGCATTAAGCGTTGTCCCGAGAAAT